>NZ_JARUHH010000012.1:0-84944 GCF_043558025.1 Fictibacillus sp. UD | reverse complement strand
GAGAAATACGAGCGCCATCAGAGAAATACGAGCGCCATCAGAGAAATACGAGCGCCATCAGAGAAATACGAGCGCCATCAGAGAAATACGAGCGCCACGCTTAAGACCAATGATAAATTACAAAATGGCTAACAAAAAAGACGGCTGGGAAACGAATCAATCATTCGCCCTTGCCGTCTTTTACTTTATGCTTTAATTACCCCAGCTTTCGTTCAGCTGCTTGTTCATTCGATTCGGTTTTCTCTTCATTAGACGTTCGTAGCGGAATTTCTTTTAAGAAAAAGAAGGTGAGCAAGAACGCTGATCCAATCACGATTGCGCCAGTTAAGAAAACGCCGTTTAAGGCATAACTTAGTGACTCACGCAATATTCCTAAGACTTGTTTAATAAGGCCTAGTGACTCGGGTGGCAACGCGCTAAACTTTTCTAGTATCGCACCTTGATTTAAAAGCACCTGTGGATTTGCCAGCTCTTTTATCTGCTCACCCATCTGAGGTGTAATGTTAGGTGTAGATACCATTAGTTTTTGAGATTCTTTGTTAAAATGGTCAGCTAGGGAATTGTTCATAACACTTCCCATGATCGAAACACCAATTGTACCGCCTAATTGTCTGAATAGCTGTACGGATGAAGTTGCAACACCTAAGTATTTATGTTCGATCGCATTTTGTACAGTCAGTGTAAAGATAGGGAAAGCGATACCTAGTCCTGAACCAACTAAGATCATGTTAAGGATGGCTGTTGTATTTGTCGTCTCGGTATCCATAAAATGCATGCTCGTCATACCGCTTACCATGATGAACAGCCCAAGCATGGCAAGTTTTTTGTACTTTCCAGTCTTCGTTACAATCTGTCCACTTATCGTACTTCCAGCAACCATGGCAAGCGTAAGAGGCATCATCACAAACCCGGATTTTGTTGCAGATGTACCCATTACGCCTTGAATGAAGAAAGGCATATACATAATCGAACCAAACATACCTGCTCCTAAAAAGAAGCCGATGATGTTAGAGACTGTAAACACTTTATTCTTAAACATATCAAGAGGAAGCACAGGGCTGGAGACTCGTTTTTCTGTACGGATGAATAAGAAGAAAGCCACAATGGTTACTGAAAATAATCCGATGATCTCAGGGGATACCCAGTCGTATTGATTGCCTGCCCAAGTAAAAGAAAGCAGAAGGGGGACCATCGTAAGTGTTAATAGAAGAGACCCTGTGTAATCAATGGACTCTTTCTCTTTTCTTTGTACAGACGGAAATAAAAAATAGATAGCTGCAAAAGCAACTAAACCGAACGGAAGGAAAATCCAGAACACCCAATGCCAATGAAAGTGATCAACGATATATCCTCCTAATGTAGGCCCGAACACACTCGCTAATCCGAACACGCTGCTCATGATTCCTTGCCATTTGCCTCGTTCGCGAGGAGGGAACAGGTCACCAACAGCTGTAAAAGCGGTTGACATGATCATTCCGCCGCCAAGCCCTTGTATACCTCGATATGCAATAAGCTCAAGAATGCTTCCAGATACACCGCATAGCAGCGATCCAATTGTAAAAACACCAATTCCTAAAAGGATAAAAGGCTTTCTGCCGTATATGTCAGACAGTTTTCCGACGAGGATGGCCGTAATGCTGGAAGTGAGCATGAAAATTGTAAATACCCAGCTGTAGTATTCAATTCCGCCAAGATCAGCAATGATTTTAGGCAAGGACGTTCCAACGATTGTTTGGTTTAAAGCAGCAAACAGCATAGCCGCCATGATGGAAAGCATAATAATGACTTTCCGTCGCATTTCTAGATGTTCCATTTATATTCCTCCTATTCATGTGATAAATAGTTAATAAAGTGAAGTAATTTCAAAAAGCAAAACTGCTTTAATTAATCCAGCAGTTTTGTTGAAGAAGCTATCATGCGTTTCATGTCTTCATCTGTCAGGTTAGCAAACTTTTTTTCTAAATACTTATTTTTAATTTCATCCATTTTTTTAGCGATTTCTTTACCGTCTTCTGTAATTTCCAGATATACGATTCTGCGGTCTGAATCTGAACGAACACGCTGAATATAGTTTTTTACAACAAGGCGGTCTGTAACTGCGGTAATATGGCTTGACGATACCTTTAATTCATTGGCAATTTCAGATGCCATTAAAGGACTCTGGTTATATAGAGTCTGCAGTACAGCAAATTCGTTGCTTGGAATATAATCCGAATACACTTCGTTCAGACCTTTTCGTAACGTACGGAAAAGTCTTCGTAAACTCATTTCAAGTTCGCGTTCTAATTCATTTCTACCTTGGGATTGCCCTCTATTCTCCATTTTAACACCCTTGCTTTTTGTTTCTTCTATTAGTATATGATAATTTATATTTAATAAGAAAGAAAGTAAAAGGTTTGAGGGGAAGTTAATGATGAAGAATTCAACGTTGTTTTTTGTGCTTTTAGGATTTGGTTTTTTAATCGGAATTGCCTATTGGGTTTGGGCGATTACAACGCAGTCACAACCTGGGGGAATGTAAAAAGGGCTGTTATATCTTACGTTTAATTGGAAAATAACCAAAAAATAAAGAGCCGCTTATGGCTCTTTTTTTGTGTTTAAAAACATTTATAAAGTAGGTGTAAAATTTCTGGAGGTGTAAAGATGAAAGAAAAATACAAAATTACTAATCAATTTATTAAAAATGAATGGAAGCAGCGTCCAGGCGGGAATCGCATTCCTAAATATGCTGTAGCTCATGATACAGGTAACGCTGGTTCAACAGCTCGGCAAAACTATAACTATTTCAATAGCAAGCACTTAGAAGCATCTGCCCATGTTTTCATTGATGATAAACAAATTCTTGTAATCATTCCGTTGAATGAAAAAGCATGGCACGTACGTTCTGATGTCTCTGATGCAAACGAATGGGGAATAGGGGTCGAACTTTGCTACGGTGGTGCCATTCAATTTCAAGAAGCATACAAACGGTATGTTTGGTTTTTTGCTTACTTATGCGAGTTGTATCAATGGGACCCTGACCGTCATATTAAAGGCCACTTTCAACTGGACCCAAAACGGCGAACAGATCCGTTGAATTGTTTTCATCAATATAATAAGACGTTTCCTTACTTTATTGAGGATATAAAATATGAACAAAAGAAACGAACCGTCAATACAGAAGCATTTAATGAGACCATAACATCATCCGGAAAGCTTTTTAAAGTGCAAATCGGGGCATTCTCTTCTCGGGAAAACGCAGAAAAGCTTGCATTGAAAGCGAAAGCAGCGGGGTTTTCTGTTCATATTGATTACATTTAAACCACTATTTTCTCTTTTTTCCACGTGTAGTACACAAGTGCGATTCCGATCAAAACAAACAGAGATTCAAGAAGATTTGCTTCAGGACCGCTGGTAATACGATGTAATTGAAACACCCAGTGAAACAAGATGTTATCTACCGTTAAAAACAAGCCGATCGCAGCTAAAAATCCATGAAAAAACGATGTGCTGTAGCGTTTGAAGATATACAACAGAATCAGAAATAAAATGAAAACTCCTAAAAATACTGCTCCAATTCGTTCGCCTGCTGTCACAGCTTTAAGCTCCCAGGCAAAAGCTCTAATGGACCAGTGAGACATAACAAATAGACCGAATAAAAAGCCGAACCAAATCTTCATAGCAGCTCCTTTCTAAGCTTCAACAATTTACGACATATTTTTTTGAAAATAGGTTTCATATCCATTTAATAATGGTATATAAGTAGGAGGTATGCAATAATTTTTTGTTTATATAGGGGGATATAGATAAAATGGAGCGCCAATTGAAAGAATTGGGGAAAAAGATCATTGATTGTAAATATGATCTGGCGAAGAAGATTGATGAGGTTAAAGTTCAGCATGGAGAAAATCCGCCCGTTCTAACAGATTTTGTGAAAGAACTTCGTGGAGAATTATTCACATATTTTGGAGAAGCATTATATGAAGATTTTAAAACCAGCGAAGAACGGTTTATCAAGTGGGGAAGGAAGAATGGCGAACTTGCGGTTCAGTATGAAGTGCCATTAGATACCGCACTAAACAGTACGAGATTTTATCGGATCGTGCTGTGGGACTTTATCCGAAACGAGATTAACAATGAAAAGTTTTCAGTGGACACTGTTTTAAAAGCTGCGTCAATCATTGATCCGTTTTTAGATGAAACCGTTCATGCTTTTAGTGTAGCCTATGTAGAAAACAATAACAGAGTACTCGGATTGGCAAGAGAAGCCATTGAAGAACTCTCTGTTCCAGTAGTTAGACTGACGAGATCCGTTGCTGTTCTTCCTCTTGTTGGAACGATTGATACTCACCGATCTAAGTTAATTATGGAAACATCACTTCAGAAATGTATGGAACTAGAAGTTGAGCATCTGTTTATCGATCTGTCTGGAGTACCAGTCATCGATACGATGGTAGCTCATAACTTATTTAAAGTGATTAATTCACTTAAGCTCCTCGGTGTAAAAGTTACGTTAAGCGGTATGCGTCCTGAATTAGCGCAAACGGTCGTATCATTGGGGATCAGTTTCGAAGGGTTTTCCATTGCGGGTAACTTGTATCAAGAGCTAGAGGCGATGGGAATCGGTCTTCAAACCAAATAGAAATCCAAAATACCTATCTTTTTTAGATAGGTATTTTTTTCTTGTATAAAAAGAACGTTTGTTCGCATATAATAAATAAAAAAGGAGGTTGCTTCATGACTAGCATGTTTTTAAGATGCATCCAGGAAAGGACTGCGGTGGAGATGATTTACCTTTCGCGAAAAGGGGATATTTCTCACCGAATGATCATTCCATACTCACTTCACGGAAACATAATTAAGGGCTACTGTTCAGTTAGAAAAGAAATCCGAACTTTTCACATAAGAAATATATTATCTGTACAATTTCGTTTTTCGCCTTCTTAAGATTGGAGGAATTGTCGTGCAATACGGAAGCGAAGAAGAGCGTTCGCTCATTGAGAAATTTGTGATGTATCCGATTTTACTCACAGTGTTTAATCGGGACCTGCAAATTATTAACGGCTCTCCATTAAAGTTGAGGCAGCCATATGTCGCATTAATCGAACAGATTATGAATCAAATTAGTAAAGATCTATATGATGTTAGAGTTGAACTCCGAAAAAGAAGAATAAAGGTGATGGATGGCAGGCGTGAAGCAGATATTACTGAATACGAGATCTTCATTAGAGGGTACCGTGAAATCATGAGATTCCCGAACGTTCATTTGAAGAACAAAGCCGAAACGCTTATGCTCTCCTATCTTCATGTAACAGCGGAATAAGCCAGAATGCATTCAGGTTTCCTTTTTCATGCCAACTGTATACAATGAATGCAGAAACATATGATGATAGTAGACCATTAGAAATTGAGGATCCGAATGGAACATTTTATTCAGCTTGCCAGACAATTGAACAGAGAAATCATGATTGAGAGCCAAAGTCCGTTTGATCCGGTATGTCCGGTAAATACACCACATCCTTGGCAGATGCTAGGCTGCGGTAATTACGCGGCTGTTTTTTTACATCCAGAATATCCTGATTATGTCGTGAAAATTTATGGCAGGGACGAACACGGGCTGCTGGATGAGAAGAAAGTATACGAACGTTTAGGCGATCATCCCGGGTTTTCTGTTTGTTATTACACGGAAAGTAGGTTCTTGATTTTAAAACGAATCCAAGGTATTACGCTTTATGACTGTGTGCATAAAGGAATTAAAATACCTGAGCATGTGATTTTTGATATTGATCAAGCCTTAAGTTATGCAACGGAAAAGGGATTGCAGCCTAGCGATGTACATGGGAAAAATGTGATGATTTCGGGTAATAGAGGAATTATTGTGGATGTATCTGATTTTTATAAAAAGGAAGATTGCCGCAAATGGAAAGACTTACGGAAAGCGTATTTTAAGTTTTACAAAAAGACACTTTACCATTTTCCTGTAAAAATTCCTTATTTTGTTTTAAATGTTGTACGGGTAGGGTATAGGTACTATAGGATGTTAAAAATTTCTAAAGACTACAAATGATAGGATAAAATACCTATATAAAATACTGGCTAAAATTACCTATATAGTATATAATATCTATAAATCAATAGAAACCTTTGTTATTAAGGGCAAACCAGTTGAAAAGCTGGGACGCAAAGCTATGGGCCTAAAGTATGGTAGACATGCAATGGCAGCCGGTTGCCAAAGGGAAGCGGACTAATGTTTCGATAGCTGTTGGATCTGGGAGGTATATTCTTAAGAGATGTGTATTTATTGTAAATACATGACCACTTAGGAACAAAACTGACAAAGAGATTCAATGTCTATCAACATTGTATTAATGCTTGAGAGGCGAGAAGGTCGAGGAAGTGAAGTTCAGAGGAGCGGAATGTATACGAATACATGAGCACCGGATGAACAAAACTGACAAAGAGATTCGATGTCTATCAACTTTAATTAAAGCCATTCCCTTTTTGGGTAATGGCTTTTTGTATGTAATTTTTCAGGATTTGAGGGGTTGCAGAAATGGAAAACTTCCAACTAGACTTGCGCACACTCAAAAGAAACTTGTTTTCAAAATTTATGGAGTCTATTCCAACCATGATACATACTCACAAAGAGCATCTCGGACAATATGATGACTTTCATACGTTTCTGAACGGTTTTGTTGAGCAATACGAAAAAATATTAGTGAAGTTTTTACGGGGAATCGTTCATGCGGTTTTTTTGCCGGAAAAACGTTTTGAATTATTTTTAAAACAAGCTGAACAAAAGGCTTTTCGGTCTGGTATTCATTTTTTAAGACATCAGCGTATTCCGCATCAGACACTTGCTTGCTTTACTAATAGCATCAGTGAATCTGTTCTGCAGCAAGTAAAAAAAGAAGCAAAAAATGAATCGCATGTTGTTCAACTTTTTATGTTGGACAGATGGAACCGTATATCACATCGATCAGTTACGGGATTCTTAAGCGGTTTTTCAGCAGAGCAATTTAAAGATTTGAAAGAAATAAGTATTCGTGACCCGTTGACCAACCTTTATAACCGTCGCTACTTCTATGACTGTTTGGAAAAAGAGCTAAAGAAAGCGCACAAACTTAAACTGCCGTTAACACTCGTTATGTTTGATATTAATAACTTTAAACTGATAAACGATGAGTATGGGCATCTTGCTGGAGATGAGATCCTTCAGCAGATCGCTGAGCTTTCAAAACGCTTAAAATTGTTTTCCGGATTTAGATTTGGAGGAGATGAATTTGTATTTCTTCTACCGGGAATTTCAGAAGCGGAAGCGTATATCCTTGTTGAAAAGATAGAGAGTCAATTGATGAATTGGAACAATTCAATTTCACTCGCTTACGGTGCAATAGAACTTCTTGCAGATGCATGTGAAAACATTGATTATTATCTTCAACTGGCTGACGAACGAATGTATACGAACAAACGAGAAGTGAAAACGTGCGAAACGTAAGAATAATATGATGAAAATTGATTTATGTAAAATACAGGAACCGCGTGCTAAGATTTCCTAATATAGCATAGCGTGAAGGAAGATGACTACATGAGAGAATGGTTTGTAATAACGGAACACCGGTCTGAAAACATATCTTCTTTATTGCGATGGTTCTTTTTAGTTCTTTGCATCCCCATTTTTTACTATCCTCCTATTTCAAATGTATTGAACTATGAAACAGATACGTTTCCATTGCTATTGGCGATTGGAATACTATATATGACCTCAACGCAAATCGTATTACATAAATGCCATGAAAAATCCGTGTACTACCGATTTTTTACAAGGGGTGGCATTGTTTTTGACTATATAGCTTATGCTTGGCTCATGCAGCTATCTGGAGGAGCAGAAAGTCCGTTTGTTTCAGTCGGTTATTTAATTGTCATTCATGCAGCTCTTTATTGGAGATTGAAGGGAGCTTTCCTTTTAGGAGCAGCAATTTTTAGTACCCTGATGTTCTTTTTTATAACAGAGAGTGGCTATCAGGACACTATGGCTTCCTTTGAATTTTTTATGAAGAGTTGTTTCTTGTGGCTGATTGCATTATATGGCGGTATCATCGCATCTAAAGAAAGACAGCACTATCTTGAGAAAAACATGTATCAGCTTCAATCCGAACAAGACTATTTAACAGGGTTGCTTAACCACAGAAAGTTTCAAGAAGATGTATTAGAAAAAACAAAACAAAATAAGCCCTTCACTCTTGTGCTTTGTGACATTGACCGATTCAAAAATTTTAACGATCAGCATGGCCACTTGATAGGGGATGAAGTGCTAAAGCTCGTGGGATCAACATTTAAACGGTATATCTCTTTAAAAGACGGTGAAGCTTATCGGTATGGCGGCGAAGAATTTGCGTGGATCTTACATACAGCTAGCAAACATGAAGTGAAAAAGATGATTGAATCCATCAACAGCCACTTAAAGCGATTTCCTTATACCATCGGAAACGAACCGTTACCAGTAACATTGAGTTATGGTATAGCTATTTATAAAACGGGTGAAAAGCCTGCCGAAATGATCCAAAGAGCCGATATGCTTTTATATGAAGCAAAGTCATCAGGAAGAAACACGTTAAAACTGGATACCATCAAAATGGAGGAAAATCAGCTAATGATGTAGCGGTTTTCCTTTTTTATTACGTTTCACTCCTAAAGGATTGTTACTATGAAAGATAGCAAAGAAGCAGTTGATTTCCGTTTCAGGTGCTTGCTTTCCGCGGGGCAGGCGGTGAGCCACATTCGTATGTTTCACATTATGTGTCTCACCTGTCTAGTTGCAGTGGCTAGCCCCTCGAGGTCAAAAGTTAAATGGTCCAGAAGGCAAAGTGCGCCTTACTAGCCCATTCACCTTTTGCTTTTCGGCGCTGAACTTTTTGAACTGCCTGCTTGTCCCGTAGAAGTCGGCAACATTAAGCTACAACCAACTTATGAACTTCCAACTAACAATCCTAAAAAAAGCGCACTAAATATTGTTGCTCAAGACATCACTGACAAGTTGATTGTAGTGTAAGACGCGAGACTCCTGGGGAATCAGTGTGACAGGTGAGACACCTAAGGGCGCATAGCGCCGAGGTGGCTCACCGCGCACCCCCCGGAAAGCGAGCGTCTGAAACGGAGATCAACCACTTCCAGAGCAACTATGTATACACAAAAAAACATTTCTTTTAAGAAAGCTATCCTTTAAATACCAGCTGTAAGTACTCGTTTTTGAGGATACGAGCCTTTGCCGTCCTACTAGATTATGAGATAATAGAATCAGAATATATGTACGGAACAGGGGATGAACAAAATGAGTTTGCAATATATATTGGGACGATCCGGCAGCGGAAAGTCCCACTCTGTCTTTATGGAGATTCAAAGAAAACTTAAAGAGAATCCATCCGGAAATCCAATCATCTATCTCGTGCCAGATCAGATGACCTTTCAATCAGAATACAAGCTTTCATCCACCCATGGATTATCAGGCATGATGCGTGCGCAAGTGTTTAGTTTTTCGAGACTTGCATGGCGTGTTCTTGGTGAGACCGGGGGCATGACAAGAATGCATATCACCTCAACAGGCATAAGAATGATGCTTCGGAAAATTATTGAACACAAAAGAGAAGAACTGAAAATATTTAAAAAAGCATCAGAACAAAGCGGATTTTACGAACTGCTTGAGCTCATGACAACAGAGCTGAAACGTTATTGTGTGAGTTCAGAAGACCTTACGTGGAACGCGGAAACGCTCACTTCCCTAGGTCAAAAAGAGAATAACAAGAAGGTGCTTCAAGACAAACTTTCAGATCTCAGCATCATCTCAAGTGCACTTGAACAAGCACTCGCTGGCAAATATCTTGATTCTGAAGACTATTTAAGACTGCTTCAAGAGAAGCTTCCTTATGCTGAGAGTATTAAGAATAGCGAAATTTACATAGATGGATTTCATTCTTTTACACCTCAAGAGCTCGAAGTTGTGGCAGGTTTAATGGCACATGCAAAAAAAGTCACGATTGCACTTACAACAGATGAATCCATTCAACTAGATACAGATCCGCATGAACTAGACACATTTCACATGACAAAAAAGACGATTGGAGTTCTCGCTGAGCAAGCGAAAGAACTCAATGTGGAAATGGAAGAACCGATCTTCCTTCGCGAAAATCCTAAATTCTCTTCTCGGGCGATTGCTCACATTGAAGAGCAATATGACAGGAGACCTGCTGTTCAATCATCGGACTTTGATGGGATTCATGTTGCAGCTGCTGTAAATGTAAGATCAGAAGTAGAAGGTACAGCAAGAAAGATTGTGGAGCTTGTAAGAGATCATGGATATAGATATCGTGATGTAGCCGTTACAGTCCGAAACGCTGGAAGCTATCAGACACTTATTGAGACCGTTTTTTCAGACTATGGAATTCCTGTTTTCCTGGATCAAAAAAAGTCCATGCTTCATCATCCGCTCATTGAACTCATTCGTTCCTCTTTAGATGTTGTTTTAAAGAATTGGCGGTATGAAGCCGTTTTTCGTGCGGTTAAAACAGATATGCTCTATCCGCTTGATGAGATCAGAAAAACAACCTCTGAGATGAGAAGGTGTATGGACGAACTCGAAAACTATGTATTAGCGCTCGGCATTCAAGGCAAGAGATGGACAGATCCTAAGCCTTGGAAATATAAAAGATTTAGAGGATTTGAGTCAGAAGACTTCGGTAAAACAAGCCGCGACGACGAAAAAGAACAACTGATCAATGATTTGCGGGACATGATTGTGTCTCCTCTAAGTCGTCTATCAAAAGGCCTTTCAAACAGCAGAAGTGTTATCGATTATTGTAAAACCCTTTATCAGTATTTAGAAGATCTTCATGTCCCCATGAAACTTGAGCGCTTAAGACTGCAAGCAGAGTCTTCAGGGAAACTTAGGGCAGCATCTGAACATGGCCAGGTTTGGAACGAAGTGTTAGGTCTGCTTGATGAAATGGTAGAACTTACGGGTGAAGAAGAACTGTCAAAAGATACATGGATGCAGATGCTTGAAACGGGGCTTGAAAGCATGAAGTTTGCCCTTGTTCCGCCATCATTAGATCAAGTTTTAGTTGGAACGATGGAGAGATCAAGATTTACCGACGTAAAAGTTAATTTCGTACTTGGTGTAAACGATGGTGTGATTCCTCTTAAGCCAAAGGACGATGGTTTGTTATCAGAAGACGAAAGAGAAGCGCTTGAACGAAATGGAGTTGTTCTTGCGCCGACATCACGAAGGAAACTGCTCGATGAACAATTTATGATTTATCTTGCGTTAACAAATGGCAGTGATCATTTGTTTGTTTCGTATGCACTGGCAGATGAGGAGGGCAAGACACTCCAGCCATCAATGGTTATTCAGCGGCTGCGTGATCTTTTTCCGAAGTTAAAGGAAGAGCTTTATCAAAATGAACCAGTTCATAACGAGGATATTGATTTTGTGCAGCATCCTGTAAAGAGCATCTCCTTTTTAAGCACACAGCTGAGAGAATGGAAAAAAGGGTATCCGATCTCAACCGTTTGGTGGGATGTTTACAACTGGATTATTACAAATGACCAATACGGCCATTATGCGAAAAGAGCTTTATCAAGTCTGTTTTATTTTAACCGAGAAGCACCATTAAGCTCTTCAGTATCACAGGATCTGTATGGTGAAAAGATCTTGACGAGTATTTCAAGGATGGAGCTTTTTCAGTCTTGTCCGTTTTCACAGTTTATGTCGTATGGATTAAAACTAAGAGAACGTCAAATGTACAAACTCGAAGCACCAGATATTGGGCAACTGTTTCATGCTGCGTTAAAACAGATGAATGATGCCCTTCAGCAAAGAAGAGTTTCTTGGGGCGATCTTTCAAAAGGTGATTGTTACAGGCTGGCAGGAGATATTGTAGAACTGCTCGCACCGCAGCTTCAGCATGAGATTCTTTTAAGTTCGAACCGTCATCTTTATATAAAAAAGAAGCTGAAAGAAGTCGTTGGAAAGGCTTCGCACATTTTAAGCCAGCATGCAAAAGCGAGTGGTTTTACTCCTGCTGGTCTTGAACTGGCATTCGGAGCTGGCGGAACATTGCCACCGCTGATTTATAAGTTACCGAACGGAACAACGATGGAAGTGATTGGACGCATTGACCGTGTCGACACAGCAAAAAGCTCTAAAGGACTTCTTATGCGTGTTATTGATTACAAATCGAGTTCAACAGGACTGAACTTAGCTGAGCTGTATCATGGAATCGCACTGCAGATGTTAACGTATCTCGATGTAGCTGTAACACATTCGCAAAATTGGCTTGGCGAAGAATCCGTGCCGGCAGGTGTTTTGTACTTCCATGTTCATAATCCGATCCTAAATGAAAAGAAGCTTCTAAGTGTGGAAGAGATTGAAAAAGAAGTGCTGAAGAAATTTAAGATGAAAGGTCTTGTACTTGCAGAGCAAGAAGCCGTTCACCTTATGGACAGTACGATGGAGGACCGATCTTCCATCATCCCTGTAGCTTTAACACAAAAAGGATTTCACAAATCGCATTCTTCCGTTGCTACAGCCGACCATTTTCATACGATGAGAAAGCATGCCAGGAAAATGGCAGTGAATAGCGGCGCAGGCATCACAAGCGGTGTTATTGATATCTCGCCATATGAAATGAAGAAAAAAACACCTTGTACATTTTGTTCGTATAAACCTGTCTGTCAGTTTGATCAGACACTTGAAGAAAATCAATATCGAGAGCTTCGACCTGAAAAAGATGAAGTTATCTTAGAAAAAATGCAAGAGGAAGGAGGAAACCTCAATTGAAAACATTAATTCCTAAACCTGAAGGTGCCACGTGGACGGATGAACAGTGGCAAGCGATTCAAGCAAGAGGCGAAAATGTACTTGTTGCTGCAGCGGCAGGATCTGGTAAAACAGCAGTTCTCGTAGAACGCATCATTACGATGATCCGCGAAAAGACTGCAGATGTTGATAGACTGCTTATTGTTACGTTTACAAACGCAGCAGCAGCTGAAATGAGAAAACGGATAGGGGAAGCAATTGATAAAGAATTGTCACAAAACCCTTCTTCTCTTCATTTAAGAAGACAGCTGAATCTGATAAACAAAGCTTCTATTTCTACACTTCACTCATTTTGTATTGAAGTGCTACGCAAGCATTATTATGAAACCGATCTTGACCCGGGTTTTCGTGTTGCAGAAGAAACGGAAGCAGAACTTATTCGTCAAGAAGTGATTGAAGATCTTTTTGAAGAAGAGTACAGCAAGGGAGAAGACCATATTTTTTATGAAGTGGTTGATGCGTACAGTTCTGACAGAAATGATATGGAACTTCAAAAGCTTGTGCTGTCTCTTTATGATTTTGCAAGAAGTCATCCTGATCCTGACGGCTGGCTCGATCAGATGGCCGAAACGTACCAAGTGCAAGCATCTTCTATTGATGAACTTCCTTGGACGCAAGAATTACTGGCTGACATTTCGATCCAGGTAGAAGGGCTGCGTGCGTTGGCGCAAAGAGCACTTGAATTCGCGCAAGCCCCAGGAGGTCCTCTTGCTTATGCAGAAACGCTGCAAGAAGATCTAGCTTTTATTAACAGAATATATGGGGCAAAGAATAGCTGGAATCAGCTTTATGAAGAATTTCAAACCTACGCTCCGCCTAAGCTAAAAGCTGTTCGCGGAAAAGATGTAGATGAAGAATTAAAGAATAAAGTTAAATCGATGAGAGACACCATTAAGAAACGAACTAGCGCTCTAAAAGCAGATTACTTTGACAGACACCCTGATTCTTACATTGTTCACATTGAAGAGATGGCGCCGATCGTCAAGGAGCTCTCTTCTTTAGTAAAAACGTTTGGACAAAGATATCGCGAAGCAAAGCGGGAAAAGTCGCTTGTAGACTTTGGTGATCTGGAGCATTATTGCCTTCACGTGTTAAAAGGTGAAGGATCAACGATGGATTTCCCCGTTCCTTCAGATGCAGCATTAGAGTACCGTAATCGATTTGTAGAAGTGTTAGTTGATGAATATCAAGATACAAACTTTGTGCAAGAATCCATTGTTCGTTTAGTGTCCAAAGATGGAGACACAGGAAACATGTTCATGGTTGGTGATGTGAAACAGTCGATTTATCGGTTTCGTCTTGCTGAACCTCTTCTGTTTTTATCTAAGTACAAGCAGTTTTCAAAAGAAGGCGGAAGTGGCTTGCGAATTGATCTAGCCAAAAACTTTAGAAGCCGAAATGGCATTCTGCAAGCTACCAACTATTTGTTCAGACAAATCATGAACGAAACGGTTGGAGAGATCGAATATAGTGAGGATGCTGAACTGAAGCTTGGTGCGAGCTACTATCCAGAACAAGATGGCAATGAGCCTGAGCTGATCCTTATTAATAAAAGCCAGCATGTTGTTGATGAAGAAGGCCTAGAGAGCGGTGAAGTGGAAAAATCAGAGCTTGAAACCGTTCAGCTTGAGGCAAGAGTGATTGCAGAAAAAATTAAACAGATTGTGGGGACAACAGGAAACTCTCCTCATCTTGTTTTTGATAAAAATACGAAATCAATGCGTCCAGCTAAATATAAAGACATTGTCATGCTGTTCCGGGCAACGTCTGTGTGGGCGCCTGTCATTTTAGAAGAATTTAAACAGCAAGGCATACCAGCTTATGCTGAACTTTCGACTGGCTATTTTGACGCTACCGAGATTCATGTCATGATGTCATTGTTGAAAGTAATTGATAATCCTTTACAAGACATACCGCTGGCAGCTGTTCTTCGCTCACCGCTAGTAGGCATGACCGGTGAAGAGCTTGCTGTCGTAAGGTTGAAGCAGAAGCAAGACAATTACCTTGGTGCCGTCGAGCTATATTCGGCAGAAGGAGAAAATCCTCAAATTCGCGGGAAAGTTTCACGGTTTTTGCAGCAGCTGGAATTGTGGCGTCATCAAGCACGTCAAGGATCTTTGGCTGATCTTATATGGGACATCTACCGCGAAACAGGTTATTTTGATTATGTTGGCGGGCTGACTGGAGGAAAACAGCGTCAAGCCAACTTGAGAGCACTATACGATCGTGCAAAAATGTATGAAAGTACATCTTTTCGGGGTCTGTTCCGCTTTCTTCGCTTTATTGAGAGAATGCAGGAACGCGGGAAGGACCTTGGAGCAGCAAGAGCTCTTGGTGAGCAAGAAGATGTAGTTCGGGTGATGACCATTCATAAAAGTAAGGGTCTCGAGTTCCCTATCGTTTTCGTAGGAGGAATTAACAAACAGTTCAATACAAGAGATCTGAACGAGAAAGTTCTTCTTCATAAAGAACTTGGTCTTGGAACTCAATATATCAATCCTGAATATCGCGTTGCCTATCCAACACTTCCGAAGCTGGCAATTGCGGGCAGAAAGAAAATGGAGCTGATTGCAGAAGAAATGCGTGTGCTGTACGTAGCACTTACACGTGCTAAGGAAAAATTGTACTTAGTCGGTACAGTTAATGACATTGAAAAATCTGCTAATGCCTGGAGTGATTCTCTTTACGAAGAAAATTGGATGCTGCCTGACTTTGAACGTGCCGGAGTAAAAAGTTATCTAGACTGGATTGGAAGAGCAGTCATACGCCATAAAAATGCTGATCCTCTTCTTTCTGTTCTTGGAACAGGGGAAAGAGGCAGAGGCGAAGTTTATATGGATGATACCGATTGGAAGATTACGATTCTTCCAGCAAGTGAATACGAAGAGTTAGAGATGGAAGAAAAGCAGAAACAAGAAGAGTTATTAGCAAATCTTGAAAACAACGAACCAGTAGATTCTGTTAGTGAACATTTTGCTGAAATCAAGAGACGATTAGAATGGGGATATACACATAAACTCTCAACGTTTACCCGTTCGAAGCAATCTGTAACTGAAATCAAAAAACAATATCAAGCAGATGAGTACAGCTCGACGGATTTAGTTAAAGCCGCTCAGCAAGTGATTCATGAACGGCCGAGATTCATGCAAGAAACTCAGTTAAATGCTGCTGAAGTAGGTACGGCCATGCATATGGTCATGCAGCACGTTGATTTTACAAAAGCTTCCTCAATAGAAGAGCTTCAGGAACAGCTTGCTGAAATGGAAGCGAAAGAACTTCTTACAGCAGAACAAGCTGAATACATTCAGCTTTCTCAAATTCAACAGTTCATTGAAGGGCCGCTTGGAAAAAGAATCATAGAGAACGGTGATTTTAAGAGAGAGATCCCGTTCAGCATGGCGCTTCCATTGTCTGAGATTCAAAGGAACTGGGATGGAGAAGAAGAGCATGTGCTTGTTCAAGGAGTGATTGACGGCCTGCTTGAAGAGGAAGATGGTTTCATATTGATAGATTATAAAACGGATAAGATCACAAACCGTTTTACAGATGGCTTTTCTGGAGCAAAAGAAACGCTTTTAAATCGTTACGAAATGCAGCTTACGCTTTATTCAAAAGCGATAGAAAGAATTTTAAAGAAGCCTGTCAAAGAACGCTACCTATACTTTTTTGACGGTGGACACATTCTACAAGTGAAATAATAAGGGGGGATTACAATGCGATTGCTTCATACCGCAGACTGGCATCTCGGGCGTTCATTGGAAGGCAGAAGCAGGCTGGCTGAACAGCAAGCTTTTTTGGACGAACTGGTAGAGATCGTGAAAAGCGAAAAGATTGATGCCGTACTAATGGCTGGAGATGTGTTCGATACGGTGAACCCTCCTGCTGCTGCAGAGCAAATGTTTTTTGATGCAATAGCAAGAATCAGCAGAAAGGGAGAGTGTCCCTTTATTGCGATAGCAGGAAACCACGATCATCCAGACAGATTGGCTGCCTCGTTTCCGCTTTCAAGGGAACTTGGAATTACGCTGGTTGGACTGCCAACATTAGAATTGCAGCGGATTCCGATTCAAAAATCAGGACAGATGCTTGAGATCGCAGCACTTCCCTACCCTTCTGAATCACGCCTGAAAATGCTGTTAAGTGAATCGTCAGAAGAGCTGGATGTTCGAACGCAATATGATGATTGGGTCGATTCATATTTTAAAAAAATCACATCTAACTTTCAGCCAGGTAACGTGCATGTCGCAATGAGTCATCTTTATGTAGCAGGAAGCAAAGAAACGGATTCAGAGCGTCCTGTTCATATTGGAGGTGCGTATACAGTAGCGGCTGAAAGTCTTCCCAAATCCGCTCAATACGTAGCGCTCGGACACCTTCACCGACCACAGATCATTAAACGTGCGAAAACAGAAGCACGTTATTCAGGTTCACCACTTTCTTACAGCTTCTCTGAAAGTGGTCAAGCCAAATCGGTGTCAATTGTTGATGTTGAACCGGACGGTAAAGCAAAGGTGGAAGAGATTTATCTAGCTTCTGGTAAGCCGCTTGTCACTTGGGAAGCGAAAAATGGGGTTTCAGAAGTATTCAAGGGTATTGAAGAGGGAATGCATCACAATTGCTGGATTGATTTATCTATTCATGTAGAAGATGCACTCTCGATGGAGGAAATTCAGAGACTTCGTAAAGCACATGACGGAATTGTTCATATTAAACCTGTTTTTAAAGAAACGGTTGGTGAGCAGATAGCTGTTTCTGCACAAAAACTGCCTGTAGATGAACTGTTTGCAACTTTTTATAAAAGACAGACAGGCGGAGCTGTTCCAGATGACCATTTAATTTCTCTTTTCTTAGATCTCGTTGGTGAAGAAGGCACAGAAGGAGATGAAGCAGGATGAGACCGATATCATTAACCGTTTCAGGATTGCAAAGTTTTCGCGAAGCGCAATATGTTCCGTTTCATGAACTGTGTTCAGGTGGTGTCTTCGGTATTTTCGGACCGACAGGAAGCGGGAAATCGACGATCCTTGATGCAGTGACATTAGCACTGTATGGAAAAGTAGAACGTGCGGCGGGCGGAACACATGGCATCATGAACCAAGCGGAAGACAAGCTTTCAGTTTCTTTCTCGTTTCAATTAGGAGAGGGTGCTCAGCAAAAGGAATATACAGTAGAACGTTCTTTTAAAAGAAGTGGAGAACATACGATTCGAACGAGTACATGCAGACTGATTGAAACAGTGAGTGAGGAATCTGTCGTTCATGCGGATAAAGAAAGAGATGTTACTCGTCTTGTCCAAGAGCTGATCGGACTTACGATTGATGATTTTACTCGTGCAGTCGTATTGCCTCAAGGTAAATTTGCTGAATTTTTATCATTAAAAGGTGCCGATCGAAGACAGATGCTGCAGCGGCTGTTCCAGCTTGAAAAATATGGCGATGTATTAAATCACAAATTAAAGAAAAGATCAGATGAACAAAGAAACCGAAGTAATGAGATTACAGCTGAGCAGGCTGGTTTAGGTGACGCTTCTTCTGAATCATTAGAGAGCGCTGCTATTGCTTTAAAAGAGAAATCTGAAAAACTGAAGAAGATCTCAGAGCGGATGCAACAAGAAGATGAGAACGTGAAATCATTGGAATTGTTCTGGGAAGCTCAAGTTCAGCATGAAAAACTGATGAAAGAACAGAGCGAATTAAAAAGTCAGCAAACGGACATGGAGCTTCTGCAGGTTCAATTAAAACGTGCTGTACACGCTGATAAAATCTATCCTTATGCCAATGAGTGGAACGCTTCGGTTTCTGCAGAAAGAAAGATCTCTGATGAACATGAAGAACTTAAAAAACGTAAAGAGAGCCTAAAGGTATTATTTTCAGAGTCAGAAGAAAAGTACGAAGCTGCTAAGAAGAAAAGAAATCATCAAGAACCGATTCTTATTGAAAAACGCAGCAGTTTAAAAGAAGCGTTTGACTGGGAAAAAGAGCTTGATGATAAGAGCCGGGCATTAAAAAGAGAAGCAGAAAAACATGATGCATTCGTTAAAGCATATAAAGAAAGTGAAAAAGCAGAGACCGATGCGTCTGATGTTCTAAAACGAGGAAAAGACAAACAGACAGCCTTAAAAACGGAGTTATCCAAAATTGAGGTTACTCAAAAAGATCGAAGCATTTATCAGCAAGCCATCCTCTTATCACAACGTTTAAAAGATGTTGAGGCAGAACACCAAAAGCTATTAGGTGAATTGACCGCAACAGAAAGCGAACTGAAAGAAGTTGAACAAAAGAAAGAAAGTATTCAAAAAGCTCTTTCAGAAAGCTTTGATAAAGGGGAAAAATTAACCAACAGCATTCAGCGGTTATATGACGAAATTTGGAACAGTGTGCGCAGATATGAGCAGTTGACCACTTCTCTTCAAAATGAACTTAAAGAGCGAAAAAGCAAGCAGGAGCAAGTACGTATCCATCATTTGGCCGCACAGCTTTCCGCGGAACTAAAAGAGAACGAACCTTGTTCTGTCTGCGGCTCGACGGTGCATCCTTCGCCTATACAATATATGAAGGATACAGAAAATCATGAAGAAGAGATCCAAGAGTTAGAGACTGCCTATGAAGTGTTGAAGAGGCTCGATTATGATCTGAAGCATAATAGTGAAGTGCTTGAAAAATCATCTCAAAAAGTGTGGAACAGACTCGATTTAGCAGCCGCAGAAACTGCAGCTTCAAATCAGAGTATGACGATTGATGAAATAGAAAAGTCAGTTGCGTTTTCGTTTCTTGAATTTGAAAACCACACTGCAAAAGTGAAGGGTATCCAACAAGACAGAATCCAGCTGGAAGAACAAGTAGATTCTTGGTTAAACCAACTAGATGATGAGCAAAAAAAATTGGAGCGTCTTTCTTCAACGATCGATAACAGCTTAAAACAAAAAGAAAAATTAGAAAACCAAATTTCATCCTTAACTGAAAAGAATGAAGAGCTTCTGTCAGAATGGAAACAATCGGCCATTCCATTTGAACCAGACATGCTTACAGATGAACAGAATCAATTTCAAATCAGGGAAAACCGGCAAGCTGATATATTAAAAAGTTTAACTCTAGCTGAAGAATTTTTGGAACAGCAAGCAAAAAAACTGGAGTCGGCGAAAGAAGAAAAATCGAGATTGCATAGCGCGATGAACGTCTCTTCCAGTCAACAAGAGATGCTAAAGCAAGATGTCCAAGCTATAAAGGATAAGATTTATAAAAGAGTCGGCGATCAGACCGTTCAAGACGCATTTGAAGAAATAGAAAAACAACTGAACGATCTGAAAAGTAAATATTCGCTTGCAGAACAAGGTTATGAAAAGGCGAACCATCAGTATTTAGAATGTGATAAAGCTTATCATTCTGTTGTTCAGCAGCTAAAAGATGCTCAAATAAGAAAAGAAAAAGCAGAACATGAATGGAACAAGCATTTGAACTCATCAGATTTCCGTTCCTATGTAGAATTTGAAAGCTGTTTAAAAAACGAAGAGGTTCAAATCAAATGGGAGCATCAAATTACGCAATATCAAGATAAATGTAAAACAAATGCTTCTGCACTTGATGAAATCAAAGGAAAACTGCCATCTGAGCTGCTTTCCATTGAGCAGGTGCAGTCTGCAAAAGAACAGCTACTTACGTTAATTCAAGAAACAAATGATACACGTGAAGCAGTAGGAGAAGCTAGACAAATCTTCATAACGATTGAGAATAACCATAAACGATACAATGAACTTCAAGAGGAGAAGGATAAAGTATCTCATCTATTGGAGCAATTGGGCAAACTTCAAAGTGTGTTTCGTGGTAATGCCTTTGTGGAGTTTATGGCAGAAGAGCAGCTTCATCATGTAACACGTGATGCGTCCAGCAGATTGTCGAAGCTTACGAGAGGACGATACGCCATTGAAGTTGATTCCAGTGGTGGTTTCGTTATTCGAGATGATGCAAATGGAGGGATCAAGCGACCTGTTACTTCTTTGTCTGGCGGTGAAACGTTCTTGACATCACTTTCACTTGCACTTTCGCTGTCAGCCCAAATTCAGTTAAGAGGGAAGTTTCCGCTGCAATTTTTCTTCTTAGATGAAGGATTTGGTACTCTTGATCAAGAGTTGCTTGATACGGTAGTAACAGCACTCGAAAAAGTACAGATGGAAAACTTCTCAATTGGAGTCATTTCACACGTACCCGAATTAAAAGCACGATTAACAAAACGATTAATCGTGGAACCAGCCGAGCACTCAGGCAGAGGAACAAGGGTCAGACTCGATCAGGTTTAAAGAAACAGCAACGATTATGACAAAAAGGCTTAAGGGGATATCCTTAAGCCTTTTTATTTTCAGATTTTCCTAGTTGATAGTTGCTTTTCTTCTATGCAGTTAATTGTAGTGCAAGGTGCGAGACTCCTGCGGAACAGGCGGGCAGGTGAGACACTTAAGAGTGAAACGTTAAGAATGTGGCTCACCGCCTGCCCCGCGGAAAGCGAGCATCTGGAACGGAAATTAATCACTTCCAAAAGCAACAAAGCTTACGCAAAACAGCCTTATTCTATAATCCCGCTTCCAACTACATCTACATCAATGGAAGCTTTAAATTTGATTTTAGGGTACTCTTCTTCCCAATTTAATTTTTCCCATGTCGGATAGTGAAACCCTATTAATTTTCTTCCAACCCCATATGGATCACTGTTCATTTTTTGCAGTCTATTGATGACTTCTTGAGCATCCTTAGAGAGTTTTTTTGATAACATTTTTTCGATTTTTATAATTTCAGGAGGTTTCGTTAAGTTATCTTGTGGATATTCTGAAATCACTACTTTAGTCTTTAATTTGATTTCAGCAGAGATTTCACCTGTTGGAGAGACCGAAACATGAAAATGCCTTTTATTTTTTTTTACTTTTATGGTGGCGTAGTTTAAAGTATCCTCATCTTTTTTATGCCATATTTTTTTGGTTGTAGACATTTGTATAGTAGCAGCTTCACCTGTTAACATCGTGTAAACGACAGATAACGGTTCGGGAATACTTCCTACCATCTTGTGACCTCGAAAAAGAGCAACGCCCTTTACATTAACTGCTTTTACCTTTTCTCCAACAGGTTCTAAATAAGGAAGGGCAAAATCTTGACCTGGATCAAACATAACAGGACAGACCGTCTGTATGTTTTCCTTTGGAATGGTTGCACCTTCTTCAGCACTTCGGATTAAATCCCTTAAATATTCTCCAACACCCGTGGATTGTTTAGTCTCTTCAAATTCAGTACTAATTATCTCCGAAGCTTTTCCTGTAGAAACTGCCAATTTTGCATTTAATGCCGATTTTGGGTCTCGATAAAAAACATCCAATAAGTGATAGATATCTTTTTTTGCAGCATCTTCACCAAATACAATAATTTGATTTTTAGAAGCTTCCAGTCTTTCTGAAACCTTGCGATCTAATCGAAGTCTGCTTTGACGCGCGGTTGAACCTGATGCAGAGAAGATTTGGTTCATAGTATTTCCTTTTCCGGCTTCACTTGCAACAGCTTGGGGAACAGCTGCTGTGGTGACTACTTTTCCGTTCTTTGTATAATCAAATCCCCCTGCAGTTATAAGCTTTGTTTGATTAAGCATGCTTTGATCCCAGCAACCGGTTAATAGACTTAGAATAGGAACAAGATACAAGACTTTTTTCATGATGACGCAGTTCCTTTCTCTCGTTTTTTTCTAATAACAGCAATCAGCAGCAGAAAGATCGGGGCTATTCCTGAAAAAAGTAGAGAAGTCATACTGATGTATTTATTCCATTTTAAAATCTCAAGTTTTTCGTTCGGAATGATCGCGATCAAAAAACAAAATAATGCTATAAACGGTGCCGCAGATTCGTGTTTTTTCAATTTAAAGAGAGTTTGAACACCCTTTGACGCTACGAATAAATAGCTGATAAAGGATGTTGCAACTGAAATGATCCATACAGATAAAAACACTAAATCTGTTCTTTCGATAACAGTGAATGAAAATGCTTTTAGCATGTACAGCACAGGCTCTGGAACAATTACAATTTCCATGGGGTTAAAAAACATAAATGTCGTCACTACAATAAATAGGTAAATCAATGTTACGCACAGAGAAGCAAATGAAATGACTTTTAATTTTTTATTTGGCGCACCAGCTGTGTAAGCTAAAAATACGAGGGCGACATCAAATCCCAACAATGAGACCATAGCATCGGATGAACTTTTAATGATGCTAGATAAACCCACATCACCTACAGGAAAGATGTACAACAAATGAACATCCGTATATGCATATAAAATCAGTCCTAATAAAATCAACAGCAATGGAGTTACAATCGTAAAAAATCTAGCTATTTCCCTTGGGGTGCTCGTAATGAAATATGCACCAGTAAAAGCCATGATAAAAATAATGACCCAGTGGGGTGTATCAAATAATATCCATTTGCCAACTACATTATTATATAAAGCTAAAATTAATATCGAGATAAAAGCAAAGTGCAATGTGTATATAAAGTTAAAGACAAAGCCAAGGTGTTTACCCATAATTTTTGGAAGGATATCAAAAATCGTGCTTCGCGGAAATCTATCACATAATTTCCAGATGGCTAATATAGAGAACTGTATGAATATTCCTGCCAGCAAAAGCGCGATCCATCCATCAATTTTTGCTTTAGAAAACAGTGAATAAGGTAAAGATAGGACGCCAACCCCTATTTGAGACTGAATGATCAAAAAGAACAGTTGTCTATGTGTAATGCTATGACTGCTCATGATTTATCCCACTTTCGAGTTTGGTTGTCGAGGCTGCTTTGTTTCGTGTGCAAATCTTGTGGTCGTCGGTTCATCATCCAAAACGGGACTCGAATTATGGCATCCTTAAAATCTTTCCATCGAAATGGTGCAATTGGTGCGAAATAAGGCGAACCAAACGTGTATAATCGGCAAAGGTGAAACAGCAAGATCATTACACCGAATATAATACCTAAAAAGCCCATTGTTGCAGCAGCGATCATGAAAGGAAAGCGCAGAATTCGGACAGCGGCACTCATTTCATTAGATGGAACGATATAAGCAGCAATCGCAGTTATAGCTACAACAATAATCATAAGGTTTGAAACGAGCCCTGCTTTAACAACAGCATCCCCGATTACTAGACCGCCGACAATGGCGATCGTGGAACCAATCCGTGTAGGAAGCCGAATCGATGCTTCCCGGATTAATTCAATTGTAAGTTCCATCAACAGTGCCTCAAAAAGAGGTGGATAAGGAATATCTTCTAGAGAACTTTTAATCAAAAGGATTAGACCAAAAGGAATAACTTCAAAGTGAAACGAAACGATGGCGATATAAACTGCCGGTAAACCCATCGCTATGAAAAAGCTAAACAGCCTTATCGATCGAAAAAAAGAGCCGATAATCCATCGTTTATTGTAGTCATCGATCGATTGATAGAATGTAAAAAAATTAACTGGCATGATATGTGCTGCTGGTGATGTCTCGTAAACAAGAGCAATTCGGCCTTCCATTAAATTGGCTGCGACTCGGTCAGGGCGTTCGGTACTTAACATCTGCGGAAAAAAACTAAAGGGTCTGTCTTCAATACTTTCTTCGATATTTCCAGGCGCATACACTGCGTCCGCTTTAATAGAATTAATTCTACGTTCCACTTCTTTTACATATTCAGGGTTTGCAATGTTATCAACATATAACAGCGCGACCGTCGTATGTGTTTCGTTTCCGACTTTAATATATTTTATCGTCAATTTAGGAGTTTTTATGCGTTTTCGAATGAGTGCAATATTGATGGACAAGCTTTCAATGAACCCATCGTGAGCACCTCTAATATTAGTTTCATTGTCAGGCTCAGTAATATCCCTCTCTGTTTTAACAGGTGTTGCTAAAGAATAAAAACAGGTTGTGTCTTCTGAAAAGACAAGAGTATTTGACTGTAATAGAAGGGCAGGTGCCTCCGTGAAATCCGTATGTTTTTTTAAATCAAGTTGGACCATTTTCTTTAATGATTCATGTGAAATATCAGAATTAATCTCAAAAAGTGGGTTTATTAATTGATTGTGAATTTGTTTTTTATCAATGATTGAATCGATGTATAGAAAAGCAATTTTCGATTGATCAGAAGGCAGCTCAATCATTTTCATGACGAGGTCTTCAGTCATTCCGAAGGTTTTTTTTACATCAGCTAAAATATCATCGATTGTTTTATTGGATTCTGGAGTATTATTTTCGGTACCCGCACTATCTTTTTCATCAGAAGGTGCAACTTCTTGTTTAAGTTTTTTTGGTTTTTTAAAAAAAGTCATGATGAACATCATCCCGATTCGCAATAATTTAGATTAGTTTTTGCTACCTAAATGTATTTATGCGAATATGCTAATATTTTTTATTAAATGAGTCAGAAATTGTCATTATGAGTAAAAAATTGTGATAACATAGACTGATAAAGAGAGAGAAGGGGGAGGCCTCATGACAGGAAGAGCACAGTTAATTCCTGCTTTAACAAAGCCTAATACATATTTTGCGTTTTATAATGAGTGGAAAGATAAAGAGGGATTCTGGATCAGGTTTTTTGCGATTCTAGCTGTAAGTGGATTGCTTCATGCATTATCTTTTTTTGCAGCGTTTCCTTCGTTTAAAACTATATCCTTCGTTGAAGCAGCAAAACTTTCTGGAGCTGAGCAAGAGCTTCTTAGATATTTACTAGCATTAGCAGGCGGAGCATGGGGAGTAATCGTCCCATTGCTTGTGATACAGTCAGGGACGTTATTTTTATACTTCTTCTTCCGTGACATTGGCTACAAAGCACTTTTTTACGTAATGAGCGTGGTTTATATTCTATTTTTAGCCGGATTACTTTTTGAACTGCCATTGCAGTTTGTAACCGGTGCAGAAGAAGTTGTTCAGCCGCTAGGTTTCGGCTTAGTTGGAGTCCTGTTCTTTAAACATGGTTTTTGGCAAGAACTCTTGAACTTAATCAATGTGTTTACAATATGGGGTTCGGTCATTGTCTATATTGCTCTTAGACAACTATCCTTTAAAGAGAAAAAGTACTGTTTAGTTGTAACCATTGGATTTTCAGTAATTTTCATTCTAATGTTTTCGCTATATGCTGCGTTAGTCAGCGGACAGCTGATATAAGGGGGAGAACGGCTTATGAACAAAATGAAATGGATTGCCGCAGCTTTAATGGTTCTTCTCCTGATCGTGATGAACGTGATGATTTTTGATAAACTAGAATCTGCCGCTGTTGAAGCACCGAGGTTAGAGACAGGCCTTTCAAAGCAAAAAGACTTTACGAAAAAGCATGAAGTAACAGGTGTTGCTCTGTCAAAAAACACGTTTGACATCTATGAAAATTCTTCTCTCGGTACGATAAAAGAAATTGCGGCGGTAAAAGGGGAGACCGTTACTTCCGGTCAAACGCTGATTACATATGAGAATGCAGAGATCGAAAGGGAAATTCGCAGCTTAAAAAGGGATAAAGAAGCTGCTGATGTTCGAAGCGATCATTATTCAAGTGAAGTAAGCAGATGGAGAACTGAACTTTCAAATTTTGATGAAGAAAAAGACAGTGCAGATGCTAAAGTCATTCTGCAAAAAGAATTAGCTGAAGCCGAATTGCAAGGCGATCTTGCTGAAAATGAAAGTTCAGTGCTTTCAGATGAAATTTCAGATTTAGAACAACAACTTGATGAACTTTCAGTAAAAAGTCCTGCAGATGGTGTAGTTTCAGAAGTGAATGGAATTGGCAGTGATGGACCGCTTCTAACCATCGTCGGTCAAGGTAACTTTGAACTAGTAGCAGAAATTGATCAAGATATAGCAACTATTGTAAAAACAGGTGATTCAGTACAAATTATGTCATCAGATAACAAAAAGTTGAACGGTACCATTCAAACTTTATTACCTGTTGAAAAAAGTAAAGACTTTAAAATGACAGTTCTAGTAGAAGAGGAAGCTGCATGGGTAGAAGGCCAGACAGCTAAAATAATCATAACTGAAAAATTAGCTGAAAACGCAGTTAGTGTTCCAAAACAAGCCATCTTGAAAGACGATGGAAAAACATATGTTTTGACCATCGTGAAGGATAAGCTGTACAAATTAAAGGTTTCAACTGGTCTCGAACAAAAAGGTGATGTGCAGATTACAAAAGGACTTAAAAAAGGCCAAGTGATCGTTTTGAATCCCTCACCCGTTTACGTTTCAGGCCAGCCTGCATTTAAAAAATAGGCTGATCTCTAAAAGGTTGTGCTTATTGAACAAAACTTTAGCGCTGCAGTTGGACAGGCAAGACCCGCATTTTTTATAGCTCAATTGGCCATAAGAGCAAAGTGAGCGTTCTTTAAGGGAATAACTTATATAGCTTGTTGCTTATAGCTCACTTGTGTGGCTATTTCTTCATTGACTAGTTGATTGGAGCGCAAGGTGCGAGACTCCTGCGGGACAGGCGGGCAGTCCGAAAAGTGGAAGTGGCTCGCTCAGCCCCGACAAGCAAAAGGTGAATGGGCAAGAAAGGCGCACTTTGCCTTTTTGACCATTTAACTTTTGACCTCGAGGGGCTAGCCACTGCAACTAGACAGGTGAGACACTTAAGAGTGAAACGTACGAATGTGGCTCACCGCCCTGCCCCGCGGAAAGCGAGCAACCTGGAGCGGAAATCAACCACATTCAAAAGGAACTAGAATTAACAATCCTATATAACAAAAAGGGACGCAATTTACGCGTCCCTTTTTACTTGCAATGATTCTTTTGAAGTGCTAAATATTCTCGTGCTTTGCTGCTTAGGATCAAACAAAGCAATCAGCAAGAAGTCATTTCCTTCTATTGCCTGCAGCTCATCAGACAACGGATCAATGGCTGTTTCTGTAACAAAAGCATGCTTGTGCAGATCTTTTTCAGAAAGAGCAGGAAACCCTTTAATTAATTCAGGACTTTGAGCAAGCACAGATAAAATCTTAGATGTTTCTTCCTTGTTTTGTGTGTTTTCCCACCAAGGCTTACGCGGCTTAAACTGCTGACGCTCTAAGTAATCGAGCTTCATCAAACTTTCGGCAACAGGCAACGCATGTGGTGCAGCTTCCTGTAGAAAAGCGATTAAACGATTAAACAGGTCTTCCAGCTGATGACCGATTCTCGACCAGCCTCGTGTTTCCCAATACGTTCCGAACTCTTGGAAGAAGTCAAACGGTGACTCAAACACGTTATGAATCAAGTATTTTACCGTATGATCCATTCTGTGATCGTTCCAATATTTCTCCAGCACATCTTCAACTTGTTTGATGCGGATGATCTCATCGAACGTTAACACGTTATTTCCTAATATCTCATATGGAGAATGATCCATATACACATAATCATGCTTTTCAGCTGTAAGTCGAAGCCCTGTTCCTCGTAACATTTTTAAGAAGCCTAACTGCACTTCTTCAATTCCAAACGCAAACACATCGTTAAATGTTTTACGAAACGAGTTATAATCTTCTTCAGGCAATCCAGCGATTAAGTCTAAATGTTGAACAATTTTTCCACCGTCGCGCACAGTTGTTACCGTACGAGTAAGCTTCTCAAAGTTTTGCCGGCGCTGAACGAGTTCGTTTACTGCATCATTCGTAGATTGAACTCCGATCTCAAAACGGAACAATCCTTTTGGAGCATGTTCATTCAAGTACTCAATCACTTCAGGTCTCATGATATCGGCTGTAATCTCAAACTGAAAAACGACGCCTGGCCTTCTGTTTTCAATTAAGAAAGAAAACATATCAAGTGCATAGTCTCTGCGAATGTTGAAGGTTCTGTCAACGAACTTAATAATCTTCGCACCGTTATCCATCAAAAAGATTAAATCGTCTTTCACAAGTTTTGGATCAAAATAACGTACGCCTACTTCGATCGAAGATAAACAAAAAGCACAAGAGTAAGGACAGCCTCGGCTCGTTTCAAAATAAGTAATACGTTTTGAGAGAGACTGAATATCTTCTTCAAAGCGGAAAGGAGATGGAACAGTCTTTAAGTCGAGTTTTTCTCTCGGTCCATTGATCTTAGGTTTTCCGTCTTTTCGGTAAGCAAGACCAGCAACGGTTTCAAAGCCAGCATCGTTTTGAATTTGAGTTAACAGATGCTTGAATGTTTCCTCTCCTTCATTTACTACGATAAAGTCTACTTCAGGGATGCTTTCAAGCCAATGCGCGACATCATAAGAAACTTCAGGACCACCTAAGACGATCTTCGTTTCAGGCTTAATCTTTTTAAACATCTGAATTACTTTTATCGTCTCTTCGATGTTCCAAATATAGCAGCTGAATCCGAGAACATCAGGATCTTGACTGTAAAGATCGGTGACGATGTTAAGAGAAGGGTCTTTAATTGTAAATTCACGAATCGTTACAGGAAATTCAGGCTCGCTATATGATTTTAAATAGCGAAGCGCAAGACACGTGTGTATATATTTAGCATTTAGCGTACTTAGTACAGTTTTCATATTAATAACCTCATTATTGTAACCCTAGATAAGGGTGTTTTAGATGACATACTATTTTATCATATTTTATAACGAATCAAAAACTTGATTTGGTCCGTTTCATACAGCAAATTTCTTTACGGTTCAGAGGCTGGCACTATATAGTAGAACTAATTACGGTGTAAGCGTTTTAGAGGGGGAAATATTGACCATGAAATTTGTTACAGCCATACGTAATGAGCAGCACTTTATCGGTTTAGTTAAAGAGGATCAGGTTATCGATCTATCAAGTCTTGCAAGCATCAAGAATGTGGACCTTCCGGCAACTTTACGTGAAGCGATCTCTCTAGGTGATGTTTTTTTAGGAAGAACAGAGAAATTGGTCAGCATGGAGGAAGCGGTAAAACATACATACTTATTGAGCGATATAAAACTTCTAGCTCCTATTCCGCGTCCTAGTAAAAATGTTTTTTGCATCGGGAAAAATTATAGAGATCATGCAATTGAAATGGGAAGCGAAGCAGATATTCCCGAAGATATCATGGTTTTTTCTAAAGTTCCAACCTCTGTAATCGGTCACGATGAAGTAATTCCGAGTCATTCGTCCATTACAGCTCAACTTGATTATGAAGGAGAACTCGCGATAATTATCGGAAAAACGGGTACAGGTATTACGAAGGAAGACGCGATGAACCACGTGTTTGGCTATACGATAATTAACGATATAACAGCACGTGATCTTCAGCAAAGACATAAGCAATTTTTACTTGGAAAAAGTTTAAACGGGACATGTCCGATGGGGCCATGGATTGTACATCACTCTGCGGTTCCAAATCCTGAGAATCTTAGTATTGTTACAAAAGTAAATGGGGAAGTAAGACAGAATGGGAACACGTCTGATTTTATTTTCGATATTCCAACCATGATTGAGGAACTTTCAAAAGGGATGACCCTCGAAGCTGGAGATATTATCGCCACAGGTACACCTGCAGGAGTTGGAAAGGGAATGAAACCGCCCGTATTTTTAAAAGTGGGAGATTCAATAGAAATTACAATAGAAGGAATCGGGACGCTTCGTAATGAAATAGTAGAATGAAGTCGAATTAACTAGTTACATAGAGGAGGAATTCACATGGAAAAGCTGCTTTATATTAACGGTTCATGGACAGGAAACTCACTTGAAAAAATAGAGGTATATAACCCTGCAAACGGTGAAGTGGTGGGAACGGTACCATCTGGTGGAAAAGAAGAAACAGATGCAGCGATTGATGCGGCACACAATGCATTTCCTCGCTGGTCCAAATTAACTGCGTATGAACGAGCTGAATACCTCATGAAACTGCATGATTTGATGATTGAACAAAAGGAAGAACTAGCTGAACTGATGACGCTTGAAATGGGTAAACCCTTAAAAGAATCTGTTGGTGAAGTGATGTATGCCGCTTCCTTTATCAAATGGTACGCAGAAGAAGGAAAGCGTGTGTACGGCAGAACGATACCTTCAAGTGCTGAAAATAAACGAATGCAAGTGTTAAGGCAGCCTGTTGGAGTTGTTGCCGCGATTACGCCATGGAACTTCCCGGCTGCTATGATTACAAGAAAGTTAGGCCCTGCTCTCGCTGCAGGCTGCACGTTTATCGTGAAGCCTCCAAAAGAGACACCACTTACCGCAATTAAGTTAGTAGAACTTGCCGATCAAGCTGGCTTTCCAAAAGGCGTTATCAATCTAGTAACAGGATCATCGTCTGTGATCGGAAAAGCGATTATGGATTCTGAAAAAGTAAGAAAAGTAACGTTCACAGGTTCTACTGAGATAGGAAAAAAATTAATCGAACAGAGTGCAGCAACGGTTAAGAACGTATCAATGGAATTAGGCGGTCATGCACCTGCAGTTGTGCTGGAGGATGCAGATCTCAAAAAAGCAGTAGCAGGAATCGTAGCTTCCAAGTTTCGTAACGCTGGTCAAACCTGTATTTGTATCAACCGCGTATATGTTCAAGAAAACGTATATGATGAGTTTGTAGAACTTGTTGCGGCTGAAGCTAAGAAACTAAAAGTGGGTAACGGTCTTGAAGAAGGTACGGACATTGGACCGATCATTAATAAAGATGGCTATGAAAAAATTTCTGAACATGTGGAAAACGCTGTTTCAAATGGTGCAGAGTGTGTTACGGGCGGTAAAGGAAGAGCGGAAAACGGTGCGTATTACTATGAGCCAACTGTTCTTAAAAACGTAACTCAAGATATGCTCATTATGAATGAAGAGACGTTTGGACCGGTTATTCCGATTCAAAAAATCGGTTCTGTCGAAGAAGGCATCGAGCTCGCAAACACAAGTCCTTTTGGATTAGCCGCATACGTGTATACCGAAAGCATGTCCAAAGGAACACAAGTCGTTGAAGGGCTGGATTATGGAATTATCGGCTGGAATGATGGTGTTCCATCTGCTGCACAAGCACCGTTCGGCGGCATGAAAGAGAGCGGTCTTGGCCGAGAAGGCGGAGTAGAAGGAATGGAAGCGTACTTGGAGACAAAATACGTTAGCTACGTATTATAAAAAACTACTTGAGAAATTGGGTGATGACCATATGGATTTGGGGTTAAAAGGAAAGAATGTACTAGTTCTTGCTTCTAGTAAAGGGCTCGGAAAAGCTTGTGCATTGGAGTTTGCAAGAGAAGGCGCAAACGTGATGCTGACAAGCCGTGATGAAGTGCAGCTTTCTAAAACTGCAGAAGAGATCAAGAGTGAAACAGGTTCTGTCGTTCATTTTAAAGTGTGTGACATCACGCAGCGAAATGAGATTGATGAATTAGTGGCAGAGACGGTAGATAAGCTAGGCAGTATCGATGTGCTGGTAAACAACGCCGGCGGACCTCCAGCAGGCACGTTTAATGATTTTGAAGACGAGCATTGGCAAGGTGCATTCGAATTAACGCTGTTGAGTCTAGTTAGATCTGTTCGTGCCGTTACGCCGAACATGAGAAAAAATGGTGGTGGACGTATCGTGAATATCGCGTCTTCTTCCTTTAAGCAGCCGATCGACGGACTTATCTTATCAAACACATTCCGTACAGCGATTAATGGCCTATCAAAAAGTCTCTCTCAAGAGTTAGGCAAAGACGGTATTCTGATTAACACGATTGGTCCAGGACGAATTGGAACAGATCGCGTCGGTGAATTAGATCAGATGGTGGCCGAGAAGAAAGGTGTTTCCGCAGAAGAGGTGAAAACTGCCATGGAAAGCGGCATTCCGCTTGGGCGTTATGGTAAGCCGGAAGAGTTTGCGAAGATGGTCGTGTTTTTATGCTCTGTAGCTAATACGTATATCACTGGGCAGTCACTGTTGATTGATGGCGGAATGGTTAAAGCTCTATAAAGAAGATTGTACGAAAAAAAGAAGCAGCGGCGGCTGCTTCTTTTTGTATGTATAGGGGTATTTGGCAGTGCACGATTTGTCGAGGATTGTAGACTCGTGGATAAACCACAAAAACTTTTTGATTGGAGGCTAAAACTTGTGGATTGACATCCAAAACTCGTGGATTGGACCCTGTTTTTTGTGGAGTCAACAGCTCTGATACTGCTAAATACCCCGTGTAGTATCTCTTTAGAGACAGTTTCGCCGTTCGAAAATGAACATTAATTATGTATTTTAAGCAAAAAAAACAAAGAGCTGACTACTCAGAGTCAGCTCTCTTTAAAAAACGCTCTTTTTTTAAAGGATTGTTGCTATTTATCTTCATTGATAAGGTGGTTGGAGCGGAAGGTTGCCGACTCCTACGGGACGAGCGGTCAGGTGGAGACTCCTAATGGCGCAAAGCGGCAGGAGGCTCACCGTACGCCCCGTGGAAAGCGAGCAACCTGGAGCGGAAACCAACTCTTTCAAAGACAACAATGTATTCAAAAACAGCCTAAAAAAATTACACAGAAAGTACGTTTTTAATACGTTCGATCGCCCAATCAAGATCTTCTTCAGAAATAATGAGAGGAGGAGCAAAACGAATTACGTTTTCGTGTGTTTCTTTACATAACAATCCTTGCTCTTTTAAACGTTCGCAATATGAACGAGCAGGTTCGTTCAATTCAACTCCGATGAACAAGCCTTTTCCGCGTACTTCTTTAATGACTGGGTTGTCGATTTTCTTCAACTCGCCTAAGAAGTACTCCCCAAGCTTAAAGGAACGCTCAACTAAGTTCTCTTCTACAAGCACTTCTACTGAAGCGACAGATACCGCACAAGATAATGGGTTTCCACCGAATGTAGATCCGTGAGAACCAGGGTTGAATACGCCAAGTACTTCACGGTTAGCGGCTACACAAGAGATCGGCATAACACCTCCGCCAAGTGCTTTTCCTAGGATGTACATGTCAGGCTCGATTTCTTCCCAGTCACAAGCAAACATTTTACCAGAACGGCCTAATCCAGATTGAATTTCATCTGCTACAAAAAGAACGTTCTCCGCTTTACATACGTCAAGCGCTTCTTTAAGGAATCCTTCGCGTGGAATAACGATTCCAGCTTCACCTTGGATCGGCTCTAGAATGAATGCAGCTGTGTTTGGTGTGATCGCTGCTTTTAATGCATCGAGATCACCGTAAGGGATAAGCTTGATACCAGGAAGCATTGGACCAAATCCACGCTGATAGTCAGGATCAGATGACATAGATACCGCAGTCATCGTACGTCCGTGGAAGTTACCTTCACAAACGATGATTTCTGCTTGGTTATCAGCAACACCTTTTACATCATAAGCCCAGCGGCGAACAGCCTTAATTGCTGTTTCTACAGCTTCAGCACCTGTGTTCATCGGGAGAACCATGTCTTTTTTCGTTAAGCCTGATACTTTTTCATAAAAATCACCAAGTTGGTCATTGTGGAAAGCTCGTGAAGTAAGCGTTACTTTGTCCGCTTGGTCTTTTAACGCTTGAATGATTTTAGGGTGACGGTGACCTTGGTTAACCGCAGAGTAGGCACTAAGCATGTCCATGTAACGGTTACCTTCAGGATCTGTTACCCATACACCTTCAGCTTTCGAAATTACGATTGGAAGCGGATGATAGTTTTGTGCACCATATTGTTCCGTCTTAGATATTACAGTTTCCGTATTTTTCGTTTCTGTCTGTTTCAAAGGAAACACCTCTATTCTGCAAGATTTCTCACATTGCTATTATAGCAATGAAAGTGCTTACTTTATAGGGGTAACTCTTTATATTGCCTAGTTCTAGGGAGTTCGTGTTATAGTAATATGGAGAATTATACATAGGAGGATATATTTATGATTCATGCTCATGTTACATCATGGTTTCTGGCGTTAATTTTGTTCTTTGTAACGTATATGCTATACAAAAAAAATGCCGAAAAAAAATCAAAAATTTTTCACATGATTCTGCGAGTTTTGTACTTAGCCATCCTTGCAACAGGTGGACATATGCTCGCAAACTACTTAACGGACCCAGGAATTGTTAATAAAGGGCCGCTAATTATTAAAGGTACCCTTGGAATTGTACTGATTGGTTTAATGGAAATCATCCTTGTACAAAGAAAACGCGGTGAAGGCCGTATGTTGAATTGGGTGTTCTTCTGGGTGTCATTAATATTAGTATTATTCTATGGTTACGCTGTTATTGGATAGGAAATCAAATCGCCTGCATTAGTGGGCGATTTTTTTTATTGGATAAAATAACCAGCATGTATTTTTGTTAACAAAGCGGAATGTACACCGATATTAAAGGTGATTAGTATAACTTTTCATAAAATGCGTTTTCCTGGCAGATGAGGTGTAAGCATGCAAACCCACAATTATTTATTTAAAAGTGAAATGGATCTACAAAAGTGGATCGTTAAAAATAAACTTAAGAAACATGAAAACATCTTAATTCAAGTTTTTACAGGCAGGGTTGATAAGCACTGGATCAATGATCTGCGTAAGCAACTGTTGTTTAGTTTACCTCAGGCTAAGATAATCGGTGTTACAACAGATGGTGAGATATTAAGCGGCCGTGTCACTACAGGGGAAACGGTTATTTCTGTTTCTGTTTTTAATAAGTCTGTTCCGAGAACGTTCTATATTCCACTAGAGGAAAATAAGAACAGCAGAGACTTAGGGACAAGTTTAGCTAAAGAAGTCATTCAGAATTCAACTAAACTTGTATTTGCGTTCGGTGATGGTATGCACATGGAAAGCTCTTCGTTTCTGCAAGCATTTCATGAGACAGCTCCAAATGTATATATCGCTGGTGGAAACGGTGGAGATAACGGACAATATGAAAATGTTGTTCTATTTACAGAGACAGGCGTTTTTGATAAAGGGGTAGTCGCAGCTGCTATTGATAGTGAAGACCTCTATCTTCATACACATTCTTACACAGAATGGAAACCAGCTGGTAAAGTATTCACGGTAACAGATGTATCTCTTGATGGAGAATTGGAGATTGAAGGAAGATCGATCTATGATCTTTATAAGCAATATATGGGTAAGGAAATAGCAGATAAATTGCCAGCTTCTGCCTTGGAATATCCATTAATTATAAAAAAAGGTAAAACCTATCATCCGTTATCAATAAAATCATCGAATCCTGGAGAACCAATTCAGTTTCATCAGAAAATAAATTTAGGCACTAAGATTCAAATCGGCTATAGAGATGCAGCACTTTCTTTAAAAAGTATTGATTTTGTAACGAAAGAGATTCAGGATAAGCCGGCTGAAGCTATATTCCTTTATTCATGCATGGCGAGAAGACGATTTTTAAACAGTACATTAGAAGAAGAATTTCTAGTGATTGATCAGTTTGTCCCAACTGTTGGGTTCTTTACGTACGGAGAATACTTTCACGATGGCACCACCTTACAGATGCTGTCACACGCATTAACGATACTTGCTGTGAGTGAATCGAATGATGCGACACTGCAAAAAAAGTTTGATTCTACTATTCCTGAACAGTCAAAAGAAATAGATGACTTGCTCGCACTCTCTCACTTGATCCAATCGAGCACAAAAGAGATGGAAGAGCTGAATGATAACCTGCTAGAATCTGAACAGCGCTACAAATCATTGTTTGATCATAATCCAGATATGATCTATTCCATGGATTTGACTGGTTTCATTACGAGTGTAAATCACGCACTCGTTCAGTCTTTAGGATTCTCACAAGAAGAGATGCTTCAATCTCACGCCCTTAACTTCGTGTGTGAAGAAGATCATAACCGTGTTGTTGAACATTTCAGGCTTGCTGTGCATGATAAGCCACAAACTTTTGTAACGAGCATCAAGAAAAAAGACGGCACTCATATTTTAAGCAGCATTACAAACATTCCAATCGTGGTCAATCAGCAGGTAGTAGGGGTGTATGGTATCGGAAAAAACATTACATGGCAGAAAAAAGCAGAGGAAGAGATTGAACAGTTAGCATTTCATGATTCTCTTACGGGACTGCCAAACCGCGGGTTGTTTGAAAAAAGACTTCGAGAGCTTGTTTCAGAGAGCGATTATTCGCGCGACCAACTTGCGGTAATGTTTATTGATATTGATCATTTTAAAATCATTAATGAAAGCTTGGGGCATCATATCGGAGACGTTGTGTTAAAACATGTAAGTAAACAGCTAAGGCAAGTCATCAATAGCCAAGATCTTTTATGCCGTTTTGCAGGTGATTTATTTACGCTCGTTTTAACATCAATGAATAAACCAGGTGACATCATTGATACGGCAAACCGCATTGTGGAAGCACTTAAGGTGCCTATCTATTTAGATGGACAAGAGTATACAGTGAGTACATCAATCGGTATCAGCGTCTATCCAAATGATAGTACAAGTGCTGATGTGCTTATAAAGAATGCAGATACTGCGCTTCATAAAGCAAAAGAAAAAGGGCGCGGGAAGAGAGAGTTTTTTACAGATGAGATGAATGCTTTTACACTTGAACGGCTAAAGCTGGAAGGCTTTTTACGAAAAGCGGTGCAAAAAGGAGAACTCGAACCATATTTTCAGCCGCAATATTGCTTGAAGACTGACAAGGTCATAGGATTTGAAGCTCTTGTACGATGGAACCATCCGGAACTGGGTCTAGTATCTCCTATGCAATTTATACCGTTAGCAGAAGAGATAGGGCTCATTGATGAAATTGGCCGTTTTGTTCTGATGGAATCTTGTAAACAGTTAAAACGATGGCATGATGGTGGAGCGCATCATTTATCAATCTCTGTAAACGTATCAGGCAGGCAGTTTCAAAGATTATCTTTTGTTTATGAAGTAAAAGAAGCGCTTGAAACTGCAGGGGTTTCTGCAGAATATCTTCATCTAGAGTTAACAGAGAGTACAATGATTCAAAATGTGCAATACAGCATTAGCATTATGGAAGAATTAAGAGAACTGGGTGTTCGGTTATCCATTGATGATTTTGGTACGGGCTATAGTTCGCTCAGTTACTTAAAGGATTTTCCGGTTGATTACTTAAAGATCGATCAAAGTTTTATCAGACATTTAAGCGATGATTACTTCAACACAAGTGATGCTGCCATTATTAAGGCTATTATTATGATGTGTGAAGGGCTCTCGCTTTCAACGGTAGCAGAAGGTGTTGAAACATACGAGCAAATGAAGCTGCTCCGTGAATACGGGTGTCATACAGCACAAGGGTATATCATCAGTAAGCCGATGCGAGCATGTGAAGCCGAACAATTTTTAGAAGAATATATGACATCAAAAAACAGCACATCCTAATGGGTGTGCTGTTTTTTAAAGTAGTACTATTGGAAGTGTTGATTTCCGTTTCAGGTGCTCGCTTTCCGGGGGACGTGCGGTGAGCCACCTCGGCGCTTCGCTCTTAGGTGTCTCACCTGTCCCGCTGATCCCCCAGGAGTCTCCCACCTTACACTCCAATCAACTGTTCAGGAGGTTTTCTTTTGAAAGTCAGCGATGGACAGCCTTTAAGAATACAGCTTCTAAAAGCTATTGAATTACGATGCATGCTTTCATTGTGAACCGTATTATTCTTCGTACTTTTGATGAATAAACAAAGTTTTCAAGTAAGCCTTATTTTTTCTTCTCGTAATACATAAACGCTAAAGCGCCGATAAGAATAGATCCTTTAACGATATCTTGTGCATAATATGGCACGTTCAGCATGGTTAGACCATTTAGTAGAATTCCTATAAGAACAGCCCCAATAAAAGTACCAATCACGTTTGGTTTTCCTGCTCCAAATACCGAGAAACCAATAAAGGCAGCAGCAACACCATCCATTAACAGAGGAGCTCCGGCAGACACCTGACCCGTACCGATTCGAGATGCCAATAAGATACCTGCTAGAGTGGCAAAGAACGCAGATAAAAGATAGGCATACATTTTATAGCGTTGAACGGGAACACCGGATAATCGTGCAGCTTCTTCATTTCCACCTGTAATGTATAATAATCTGCCAAAACGGGTCTGCTGAAGTATCACGTGAACAACAACAACAGCGATCAGCATGATGATAACAGGTACCGGAACTGATAAAATCTCGCCCTGTCCGATGAAAAGGAACGAAGGAAGAAAGACGCCAGGTGCTGTTCCGCCATCTGTTAGAGGCATGTTGTTATAGATTGAAAAGCCTTTTGTGAACGTCAAATGCAATCCGTTAATGATATACATCACGGCAAGTGTTGCAAGAAGATCTGGAAGTCTTACCTTAACAACGAAGAACGAGTTTAATAGACCTACTAAAAGTCCAATCACAATTGGGATTAGAATGGCGATGATCGTTTCCTGGCGATACAGTACAAGAGCTGCGGCACTCGTAACGGTTGCAAGGCTAGCAGTTGAACCTACTGAAAGGTCGAAGCCTCCGACAATAAGAGAAATCGTTACACCGATCGCCAGCAATGTAATGATAGAAACGGAGCGCAGAATATCAGTAAAGTTTTGATAGCTTAAGAACTTGTCATTGGCAAGACTAAAGCCAATTACTGTTAATAAAATAACAAGAAGTGTTCCGTATCGATAGAGAAAGGGAAAAATCTTCTCTTGAAATGTGTATTTTGTTCTGTTTATGTCATTCTCTACATGTTCTTTATGAACGTACTGTGCCATAATGACCTCCTGTTGCATATTGCATAATTTTTTCGGTAGTAGCCTCTTTCTTGCTCAGTTCTCCAGCAATTTTTCCATCGTACATGACGAGGATCCGGTCACAAAAAGCGAGCAGCTCCTGGATCTCACTCGTGAAGTAGAGGATGCCTTTTTTGTTTTGCGCTAAATTCTTAATGCACTGAAACACATCTTGCTTTGCTCCTACATCGATTCCTTTTGTTGGCTCATCAAAAATGAAAACCTCTCCGTCATTTAATAGCCACTTTCCAATAGCAGCTTTCTGCTGATTACCGCCGCTTAAGTGATTAAGAAGCAGAGATGACTTTTGTGTCTTAATACCAAGCTGTTTGATCCATTTTTCAGCTTCAGCTTTTTCTTGTCTTTTTTGAATGAAACCAAACTTCGTAAACTGTTTTAATACAGGAAGCGTTAAGTTTTCCACAACATTAAAATCAACGAGTATGCCCTCTTTGCGGCGTTCTTCTGGAACAAACCCAATGCCTGACGAGATGGCTTTTAGAGGGTTCGTAATTCTTATCTTTTTACCTTTAATAGATAGATAGTCACCTGATGGGTCAGCGCCGAATAGAGCTCTTGCTGTTTCTGTTTTTCCTGCACCAACAAGGCCAGCTACTCCAACGATCTCTCCTTCTCGTACTGACAATGAAATACGTTCACTTGTAGCTGGGACGTTAAAATTCTTAACTTCTAACAGGGTATCTCCCAAAACGCGGTCTTCATCGTCATTTAAAAGTTCAACCAGTTCGTTTCCTAACATGGCCCGCACGATTTCTTCCGATGTACATTTAGAAGTTTCATTTTGAAGCGTGACGTAGCCATCTTTTAAGACCGTAACTTGAGTTGAAAGCTCCATTACTTCGGGTAATCGGTGGGAAATATAGATAATTCCGACGCCTTGATTTTGAAGTTCGCGAAGTACGCTAAAAAGGTGTTGAGCTTCTTTCGTGCTAAGGGCAGCTGTAGGTTCATCGAGAATAATAAATGAAATTTCACGAGATAGAGCTTTTGCAATAAGAACTAACTGCTTTTCAGCTAATGAACAATGAGAGAGGGGAAGAGAGGGATCAAGATCCAAACCAACTCTTCTTAAAAGTTCCTTAGCCCGTTTATGCCGTTTTCTCCAAGAAAAGAATGCCGGTCCCGTGATGAAAGCATTCATCGTAACGTTTTCTGCAATGCTTAAGGAAGGAACAAGAGCTGTATCGACCTCTTGCACAACCATTTCAATGCCAGCTTCCTTAGCATCGGCAGGAGTTTTAAAGTGCTGTTTATTATCATCTATCGTGATGATGCCCCCGTCTCGTTCATAATCACCGGATAAAATTTTCATTAATGTACTTTTTCCTGCACCATTTGCTCCTAAAAGAGCATGGACCTCACCGCTAGCTACGGTAAAGTCCACTCCTTTTAGTACAGTTTGATCACCAAACGACTTTTGTATAGAAGTTAATGAGAGTATAGTCATTATTGATTAGCCTTCTTTAAGTTTTCCATCCAAGGTGAAGTGCCAGCTTCTGATTTACCCCAGCCTTCCACGTACTTACCGATCTCATCCATGGAAACTTTAGATTTTGGAAGATCTTCTTTTTCAACAAGATGAGGCTGAACGCTATAAATTTGCGGCGTTTCTTCACCTGCAACTTTTTGATAGAGGAAGCGTACTTGCAGCTTTCCAACATCAGCAGGATCTGTTGCTGCAGTGGATACCCATGGGCTGTTTTCTTCTTGCATCAATTGAAGATCTTCATCACTTAAATCGATTCCGTATACTTTGATCTCATCGCGGCCAGCTTGCTGAATCGCACGAGTTACACCTTTAGCAAATTCATCCCATGGCGCAAATACCGCATCAATATCACCTTTGTTCGGGTACTTTTGAAGAAGAGCTTCCATCTGAGATTGTGTATCAAGAGCAGTGTTCTGCGTCGCCGTACCAAAACGTGCGATTTCTTTTATAGAGGGATAGCGTTTCTTAAAAGCCTCATACATTACGTTTCTTCGTTCCATCGGTGTAAAACCGCCAACCCACACATAGACGATCTCACCTTTACCGTTCAGGTCTTGAGCCATCGATCGAAGAGCATTCCAAGAGAGGCTATAGTCATCCTGGTCGATTACAGTAACACCTGGAATGTTGATGTCGCTATCAAACGCGACTACAGGAATTCCTGCTTTGACCGCTTTCTTTACACTTGGAGCGATTGCATCTGCACGTCCATGGTCGATTAAAATCCCATCAACCTGCTGGTTAACCGCTGTTTCGACGTAAGCAGCCATTTTTGAAAGGTCGTTATCAGCGTTGTAGATCTGAACCTCACCACCGAATTCTTCAACCTGTTTCTTCACGCCGCTAATATATTGCGAAGAGAATGTCCCGATTGAAAATTGATTAATGGATGCGATCTTTAATGGTTTTTGAAGCTGATCTGGAACTTCACTCGATGCTGCTGCTGACTTGGTTTCTTTAGATTTTGATTCAGTAGCTGATGCTGGTTTTGTTTCTGTTTTATTTGTAAGTGCATCCTGTTCACTTGTGCACCCTGTTAAAAGCAGAGATGCTGTCAGGAAAGCTGTTGCTAGTACTTTGTAGGGCTTCACTTCTGTTCCTCCTTTAGTGTTGATAATGCTTCTGTATAATTGCCGCTTACGATGCCTTTTTCCGTAATGATGGCTGAAATGTATTCCGCAGGCGTTACGTCAAAAGCGGGGTTGAATACTTTAATCCCTTCAGGTGCAATGCGGATACCGTTTAGATGAGTAACTTCTTCTTCAGGACGCTCCTCAATAGGTATGTCATCACCGCTTGCCGTTCTAAGATCTAAGGTAGAGAGGGGGCAGGCAACATAAAAGGGGATGCCTAAAGCTTTAGCTTGCAGAGCAAGGCCGAACGTACCAATTTTATTTGCCGTATCTCCATTTGCAGCTACACGGTCACAGCCTACGATTACCGCTTTAATGTTTTTTGTTTTTAACGTATGTGCTGCCATATTGTCAGTAATGAGCGTCACATCGATATCATTTGCCTGAAGTTCCCAAGCAGTCAGTCGAGCACCTTGCAAAACAGGCCGTGTTTCGTTCGCGTAAACCGATAGATCCCATCCTTTTTCTTTTGCGAGATGAAACGGAGCTAAAGCGGTTCCGTATTTGCTTGTAGCGATAGCGCCAGCGTTACAAATCGTCATTACCGCATCTCCATCTTGCAGAAGGGACAAGGCATATTCACCAATTTTACGGCACGTATTCTCATCTTCTTCTTGAATGGAAAGAGCTTCTGTTTCAATTCTTTTCTTCGCGCCTGTAACTGATGATGCTTCTTGAGCTGAAGCGACGACACGATCGATCGCCCAAAATAAATTAACAGCAGTTGGACGGGAAGAGGCAAGATAGTCTCTTTGTGTTTGCAGTTTTTCTAAAAACTGCTGAAGATCATTTTCTTTTTCTGTATTGCTCCATAGCGCAAGACCGAAAGCGGCAGCTATACCGATCGCGGGAGCTCCGCGAACTTTAAGCTTTGATATTGCATCCCATACATGTTCAATCGTTGTTACATTCAAGTAAACGGTGTGGTGGGGAAGTTGTTGTTGATCCAATATAAGCAGATGATCGCCTCTGTAACGAACAGAAGGAACCCATTTTTCAGCTACAGTCATTTCTTAAGCACCTCTAATCAAGTCAGTCAATTCTGTGATGTTTGTAATTTTACTTTGGTTTTTAATAAGAGCACTTCCAAGCTCTAATGCTTTTTTCTTATAAAACAGTTCCACTTCTTTTTGCGGAATGGTGTCAAGGTCTGCAACATGGGCAAGACCGATTGTTCTTCGGATGATTTCACAGCCTGCATAACCGATTGCTTCTTGGAACGTTTTTTGTAAGAAGTTCTCTAAAACGCCTTCTGTCTTAGCAAAAGGATCCGTCGCTTTCTCGTTCCACAGCTGTGTAAATGTTTCGCTGTACGTATTCCACGTCTTCTCGATCGTTTGTAAAAGGTAAGACTGTAAAGATTCACGATTGAACGGCTCTTTTGCATGAGCGTTCTGTGACAGATGGTTAAGAGCTAGATTCGCTATAAAGTGAGCGATATCGAAACCAGCAGGTCCGTAGAAAGCAAACTCAGGATCAATCACTTTAGTAGAATTATTTTTAACGAAGATACTGCCTGAATGAAGATCACCGTGAAGCAGGATCTCAGCTTTTGTTAAAAACGTAAATCGCAGTTGAGCTACTTCTCTAAGCAGTTCTTTGTCATTCCAAATTTTTTCGACTTCATTTTGAAGTTCAGCGGGGAAATCGTTCGTATCATGATTAAAGAACGGATCTGTAAACACTAAATCTTCGGTAATCTTGCAAAGTTCAGGGTTTGAAAAACGTCCAACTTGTTCTTTTTTCTCAAATGGATGCAGATAAAAATCACTGGAATAAAAAGCTGTTTTAGCAGCAAATGTTCCAATATCCTCAGCCAAAGTTGGGTATGTGTGACCTTCAATGAGTCCTTTGCGAAGGATTACATGATCCGACAGATCTTCCATGACCGTAACAGCTAATGTTGAATCTGAATAATAAACTTTTGGAACGAGGTGTGGAACCGATTCAGCTTCTTTTAAGAGAGCTTCACTTTCAATTCTTGCTCGGTCAAGTGTAAGGGGCCAGCTTTCACCAACCACTTTTGCATAGGGAAGTGCTTGTTTAACGATTAATGCTTTTTTTGATTCTGGGTTTTCGATATGAAAAACTAAATTAAGGTTGCCATCACCGATTTCTTTAACAGACAAGCTGTTTTGTTCAGCTTCATCAAAGAAATCTAGAGGCTTCACGACTTCAAGGACTGTTAGTTCGTTTAACGGTTCATATGTAGGTTTTACTTGTACGCTCATTTTTTGTTTCCCCCCGGAATTTATTTGAAATAAAAAGCTGTTTTTGTATAGCATTGTTGCTCTTGAAAGTGGTTGATTTCCGTTACAGGATGCTCGCTTTCCGGGGGGCGTGCGGTGAGCCACCTCTGCGCGTTGCGCACATAGGTGTCTCACCTGTCCCGCTTATCCTCCAGGAGTCTCGCACCTTACACTTCAATCAACTTGCAATGAAGAGAATTTGCTAAACCATCACAAGCAATTTCTAAGAATAGAATAGATACAAATAAAAAGAGCCTCTTTTCGTATAAGAAAAGAGGCTCGGAATGTTAGTTCTCCCGCGCCTCTTATCTTAGCAAAACATGTTGTTTTGCCGGAATTAGCACCGTGCCATACGCTGAAATCATATCAGCGGCTCCCCGTATAATGCGGGCGCCCCATCTCACAATGGTATTACGGTCGGTTGCTGGGTTTCATCGGGCCATATCCCTCCACCTGCTCTTGATAAGAGACCAAATTATTCGTTTTTTTAATGCGTGTTAATATTCGCGCAATTCATAATCGTTATACTACAACGTGATAGGAAGGTCTGTCAACAACAAATTTTTAAAAAAATTAATAAAGATCGGTTCGTCGATCGTTAAATACTGGAACCTTCAAACGGACCTCGTCTACTAAACTCGGAGAAATATCTGCTGTCAGAATCTCCTCACTATGGGTAGAAGCTTCAGCAATGATATCTCCCCAAGGATCAATAATCATGGATTGACCAGCAAACGTGTTGTTTGGATCTTTCCCGACACGATTACACGCGACAACATAGCATTGATTCTCAATAGCACGCGCGATAAGAAGTGCTCTCCAGTGAGTCTGTCTTTGGATCGGCCACTGTGCCGGAACGAACAAAATCTTTGCTCCATTAACAAACGGTGCACGAATCCATTCTGGAAAACGAATGTCATAACAGATTGCAGCAGAAGAAAGATTGCCGTCAATTGTAAACAGACTGCTGTTTTTTCCAGGTGAGATGTATTTCTCTTCTTCCATTAGCGTAATCAGGTGAGCCTTTGAATAAGTGCCGATATGCTCTCCGTTTCGGTTAAAAGTAAGGGATGTATTGTATACAGAGTTGCCGTCCCGAAACGCGACAGATCCACCGACAATATTAATATTAAGCTCTTTTGATAGTTTGCTTAGCCAGTTTTTAGCACGCTCTCCATAGTGATCACTAATCTGATCTAAGCGAGTTAAGTCATATCCTGTATCCCAAAGTTCTGGCAGAATAATCGTATCAGGATGATGCGCATTTACCGTCTCACGTATTTTATTTTCAATGTGTTCATAGTTTTTATCAGGATTGCCATACTGGACATCTACTTGTATACAGGCAATTTTCATAATTGGACCCCCATCGTGTAAAAAAGTCTTTACAGAATTTCCTTAAGCGTATAACATAACTGATTAGAATTTCAAGAACATTCAAATTAGACTGGAAGTGATCGATGTGAAACGTTTTGAACAGGCCGAAGTAATGGGGAAGCTGCCAGAGCAATTTTTCGCCAAGCTTGTAAAAAAAGTATCTCACTATGTAGAACAAGGCTATGACGTTATTAATCTTGGACAAGGAAATCCAGATCAGCCAACGCCTCAGCATATTGTTGAAGCTCTAAAAGAGGGGGCTGACAGACCTGATTATCATAAATACTCACCGTTTCGCGGACATGGATTTTTGAAGCAGGCAGCTGCAGATTTTTATGAACGAGAATATGGTGTGTCACTCGATTCAGAGAAAGAAGTTGCCGTACTCTTTGGTGGAAAAGTGGGTTTAGTAGAGTTATCACAGTGCTATTTAAATCCAGGGGATGTTGCGCTCGTTCCGGACCCAGGATATCCGGACTATTGGTCAGGTGTAGCGATGGCAGGAGCGAAAATGGAGACGATGCCGCTTCGCCAAGAAAACGATTTTTTGCCGCGTTATGATGAACTTTCAGATTCGGTACTTGATACAGCGAAACTTATGTTTTTAAACTACCCGAATAACCCGACAGCCGGCGTAGCAACTGAAGCGTTTTTTGAAGAGACGATCGAGCTTGCTAAAAAGCATGATATTTTAGTTTGTCATGACTTTGCGTATGGTGCGATTGGTTTTGATGGTGAAAAACCAGTAAGCTTTTTACAAGTTGAAGGAGCAAAAGACGTCGGGATCGAAATTTATACGCTTTCAAAAACGTACAACATGGCAGGATGGCGGGTAGGTTTTGCTGTCGGAAACGAGTCTGTTATCGAATCTATTAATCTTCTGCAAGACCATTTTTATGTGAGCTTGTTTGGAGCGGTGCAGCATGCTGCAGCAGAAGCGCTTAACGGATCACAGCAATGTGTGGATGAATTGGTCGATACTTATGAACGCCGCCGTGATGCGTTCATCGGGCGTTTGAATGAAAACGGATGGAACGTTGAAGCACCAAAAGGATCATTTTTCTGCTGGCTTCCTGTACCAGAAGGATACACATCTGAAACATTCGCAGACTATTTGCTGGAGAAAGCCCACGTTGTAGTCGCACCAGGAATCGGATTCGGAAGTGAAGGCGACAACTATGTCCGCGCTGGCCTTTTGACGTCAGAAGAACGATTGATTGAAGCTGCTGACAGAATCACTAAGGTGTTTTAAAAATTTTTTAGAGAAGATTTATTTCTCATGAATGATTTTTAGTCGTTTTTTTAAATACTACATTGACGAGTTGGTTGTAGTGGAAGGTGGGAGACTCCTGCGGGACAGGCGGGCAGGTGAGACACTTAAGAGTGAAACGTTACGAATGTGGCTCACCGCCTGCCCCGCGGAAAGCGAGCACCTGAAACGGAAATCAACCTCATTCAAAAACTTCGTTGTATATCGAACATCGTCTATAAGAAATTGGGGTTGACAGATTCTTCATGCACTGTCATAATCACAATTAAAATTATATTCTAACAATTTGCACTCTTATTAAGAGCAGGTGGAGGGACTAGCCCGATGAAACCCGGCAACCATTCAGCTTTTTTATTTAGCTGAAAACGGTGCTAATTCTTGCAGCCTTACGAAATCAGGCTGAGAGATAAGAGGAAGCGGAACTGTCACTATTATGACGCCCCTTCCTCGTGAAGGGGCTTTTTGCACGTTTGAAAGGAGTTAAACCAACATGAGTAAAATTACAGCCACATACTTAGTACATGACAAAAAAGATAACTTAGAGAAAAAAGCAGAAGGAATTGCACTCGGTCTGACCGTAGGTTCCTGGACAGATCTTCCTCAGCTCGAGCAGGATCAACTTTTAAAACATAAAGGAATCGTTGAAGAAGTAATTGAACTTCCTGGAGATGCAGCTGCTGATCAGTATCTAGGCAGCAAAAGAACGAGAGGTTTGCTAAAGATTTCGTATCCTTCTGCCAACTTTTCTAACGATCTCCCGGCCATCCTTACTACAGTTTTCGGAAAGCTTTCTTTAGATGGAGAGATCAAGCTGATAGATTTAGAATTTGATAAACAGTTAGAACAAAGTTTTCCAGGTCCAAAATACGGTATTTCCGGAATACGAGATATTCTTGGTGTTCAAGATCGCCCTCTTGTAATGAGCATCTTTAAAGGAGTTCTTGGTAAAGACCTTTCATTTTTCAAGCAGCAGCTTTATGAACAGGCATTAGGCGGCGTGGACCTTGTAAAAGATGACGAGATATTGTTTGAAAATCCGCTTACTCCTTTTGAAGAACGAATTAAGACGGCAAAAGAAGTGTTGGATTCCGTTCAGAATCGTACAGGTGAAAAGACACTTTACGCGGTAAACCTGACAGGCAGAACAAGTGAGCTTCGTCATAAAGCAAGACGTGCAGCAGAATTAGGTGCGAATGCATTATTGTTCAACGTTCTGTCCTATGGGCCAGATGTGCTGCAAGAATTGGCAGAGGACAAAGAGATTCCGCTGCCAATCATGGCACATCCGGCATTATCGGGAGCGATTGGCTCATCTTCCCTTTACGGAATCGGGTATTCAGTTTTGCTAGGAAAACTGCTTCGCTATGCTGGAGCTGACCTTGTGTTGTTCCCATCTCCATATGGAAGTGTGGCGCTCGATCGCAATGAAACATTAAGCATAGCTGATTCATTAACGACAGACGGCATTTCACTGAAAAAGTCATTCCCGGTACCGTCAGCAGGTATCCATCCAGGTTTAACACCCGTTCTATATAACGATTTTGGTGTGGATAGCGTCATTAATGCAGGTGGAGGAATTCATGGACATCCTGATGGAGCAGCAGGCGGTGCAAGAGCGTTCCGTCAAGCTGTAGATGCGGTTGTGAAAGGTGAAGACTTTGAACAATACGCAGAGAAACACGCTGAACTTCAAAAAGCCCTTGAGCTATGGGGAGGGGTGCCGGTTAAATGACTAGAAATGGATCTGTAATTTTTTGCGATTTTGATGGCACAGTTACCGAAAAGGATAACATTGTCGCGATCATGGAGGAGTTTTCGCCTGAGGGCTGGCAACCGATCGTGAAAGATATTTTGAATGAAACCATCTCCATCCGTGAAGGAGTCGGAAAGATGTTTTCAAGAATTTCTTCAGATAAAAAGCAAGAAATTATTGAATTCGTATTAACCCGTTCCAAGATTAGAGACGGCTTTCAGGAGTTTATTGATTTTACCAAAGCTGAAAACATACCGCTTTATATCGTAAGCGGGGGAATTGATTTTTTTGTCCATCCTGTCCTGGAAAACAAAATTGAGCGTGAGCACATCATCTGCAATGCTAGTAACTTTTCAGGTGACACGATAAAAATTCTGTGGCCGAACGCATGTGATGATTTGTGTACGAACGATTGCGGCTGCTGCAAGCCTTCTTTCATTCGTCGATTGGACCATCAGTACAGAGATGTAGAGAAAATTGTAATTGGTGATTCAATCACCGATTTGCAAGCATCCAAATTAGCTGACTTCGTTTTTGCAAGAGACTATCTGATTGAAAAATGTGAGGAAAACCAAATTTCTTACACACCTTTTGAAACGTTTCATGACATTATTCATGCATTGGAGAAAAGAGGTGTACGAAGTTGAGTAAACAACAGCGCTGGAATGAGCTTGCTGATGTTAAAGATGAACTTGCAGCACGGAACTGGTTTCCAGGCACGAGCGGTAATGTATCTATAAAAGTCAGTGAATCACCGCTTACCTTTTTTGTATCAGCAAGCGGAAAGGATAAAACGAAACGTACTTCTGAAGACTTTCTTCTAGTTGATGAGTATGGCAGACCAGTTGATGAAACTCACCTTAAAGCTTCAGCAGAAACAGGCATACATTGTGAAGTCTATCGCTTAACAGATGCTGGCTGCTGTTTGCACGTTCATACGGTTGATAACAACTTGATCTCAGAGTTGTATGGAGATCAAGGGGAAATTACTTTCCAAGGTCAGGAGCTGATAAAAGCATTCGGAATATGGGAAGAAGATGGCAGTATAACTGTTCCTATCGTGGAAAATTATGCGGATTTATTAAAGCTTTCTGAAGCCGTTGGTGCAGTAATAAAGCCTGACACGAAAGCAGTACTTATTCGAAATCACGGTATCACCGTATGGGGCAGAAACGCATTTGAAGCGAAGAAGCACCTAGAAGCTTTTGAGTTTTTGTTTTCTTACCACATAAAACTGCAAACTCTATCTTTTTTTAATAAAAATAACTCATTTGGAGGCGTTAAAAATGGCACAACTCAGATTTCATGATAACAACGAAAGAATTGAAAACCAAAGTGAAGTAGAAGCTTATCTAAACTCACAGGAAGTTATTTACGAAAAATGGGACATTGAAAAGCTTCCAGCACATCTTCGCGAAAACTACGCGTTAAGTGATGAAGATAAAGCAGAAGTGATTCAAACTTTCCGCAGCGAGATCGACGATATTTCTGAGCGCAGAGGATATGTTACTGAAGATGTAATTTCCCTCTCTGACGCAACACCGAACTTAGATGAACTTCTGAAAAATTTCTTAGCAGAACACCACCACACAGATGACGAAGTTCGCTTTATCGTTTCAGGACACGGGATTTTTGCCATTGAGGGGCCAAACGGAAGGTTTTTTGATGTAGAACTAGAGCCAGGAGACTTGATCTCGGTTCCAGAAAACTTCCGTCATTACTTCACACTGCAAGCGGACCGCAAAGTAGTAGCGGTAAGAATTTTCAAATCAAAAGAAGGCTGGGTTCCAATCTACGATAAAGAGCCACAAGAAGCAAAGTAATGATTTGAAGCACACCATTTTTATTGAAATGGTGTGCTTTTCTTTTGCAATATTCGAGAAGCCACTGTTTTGAAGCTCGTCCAGCGGCTGACAGCACGCTGGACGAGCGCCATATGAAAAATACGAGCGCCATATGAAAAATACGAGCGCCATATGAAAAATACGAGCGCCATATGAAAAATACGAGCGCCATATGAAACTATCATCATAATCCACGAAAAAAAGCACGGGCCCTTAATTAGCCAGTGCTTTTTCCAATTATTTCTTGTACTATAACTCTTTTGTTCTTCTCAAATTAATGAGTCTATACGTATCCAACGCAATAACCTTCAATACAGCATATACCGGAACAGCGAGGATCAACCCGAGTAATCCGCCAAGACTTCCAGCTACAAGCAAGATTGAAATAATTGTCAGGGGGTGGATGTCGAGCTTTTTACCCATCACTTGAGGTGAGATGACATTTCCTTCAATTTGCTGAGCTATTACCATCACGACAAGTACTTTGATGACCATAGCTGGAGAATCTACGATTGCTACGATAAGTGCTGGCACAACTCCGATAATGGGACCGAGGAACGGAATAACATTCGTGAACATGGCGATGATAGCGAGGATTAGAGAGTACTCAATTCCAATTACCAGGTATCCAATGTACAGCATTGTTCCAACGCAAACACTAACTAAAATTTGACCTTGAATATATGAACTTAGCGCGATATCCATGTCTTTTAAAATTTTTGTTCCATTATTACGCTGTCTTTCAGGCAGCGTTTGCAGCACCATTTGTGGTGCTTTTTCGCCTTCTTTTAACATGTAATAAAGAATGAACGGAACCGTGACAAAAATCATAACAATGTTGGTGATGATTCCGATAAAGTTTGCGATGTTCGTTCCAATGGTTTGAGCACTGTTGGAAAGATAAGCTGACACTTTATCCGAAATCTCTTTTACATCAAATTGTTCACTTTCCTGGAAACGATTTACCCATTCGTTTTGCTGCAGATCATTCAGTTTTGAACGAATAGCGTCAATCAAAGCTGGGGTATTTTCTACTAAATTACTTACCTGTCTCTGCAGTACTGGACCAATGGAATAGAACAATAGTACAAAAAGTCCGATTGCAAGCAGATAAATGAGCAGGATGGATAATACCTTTGGAACGTTTCGTTTATGTAAAAACTGAACAACGGGACGGAACAAATAGTATAGAACCCCCCCTAGCAAAAACGGAAAAAATAACGTTTGTACAAGAACGACGATGGGTCTGAAAATAAAATCAATCTTTGTTCCGACTAAAATAATAAGAAAAATGAGGAGCAAACCGTAACCGATACGAAAAAACTTCGACTGTGGCATCCAATAATCACCTTTATCTTCTGAAATATGTATTCATTATATACAAATTGGGAGATTATGCACAAATATTTTCAGTAACACCCATACAGGGGTAAAAGCATATGCTGAGTAATGGGCATACGTACTAGAAATGGAGTTTGTATAGAAAGGATGAAACCAATGTGCGGAATAACGGGTTGGGCAGATTGGAATCGTAACCTCATTAAAGAAAAAAATATTTTAATTAAAATGGCGACACCTTTATCTAAAAGAGGGCCAGATGCACTTAATGTCTGGAGCACCACACATGCTGGCTTTGGTCACGCTAGATTAGCCGTTGTTGATATTGAAGGCGGCGTTCAGCCAATGACAAGGTCAAAGAACAAAACAAACTATACCCTTTGCTACAACGGTGAATTGTACAATACTGAAGATCTCCGGAAAGAGCTTTTACAACTAGGCTATCGTTTCGAGGGGCACTCTGACACCGAAGTTCTGCTATTTTCCTATATAGAATGGGGAGAAAGCTGTATTGAAAAATTTAACGGAATCTTTGCGTTTGGCATCTGGGACGAAGAGAAGCAAAGTTTATTTGTTGCCCGAGACCGTTTAGGAGTAAAACCATTTTTTTACACAGAACAAGGCGGCATGTTCCTATTTGGTTCTGAAATAAAATCAATATTAGCTCATCCTGACATTAAGGCTGAAGTTGACCGGGAAGGTTTGCAGGAAGTATTTGGCCTTGGACCATCTCGAACACCAGGTAACGGGGTTTATAAAGGCATAAAAGAACTGCGTCCTGCACATGCAGCAACGTATACGAAAAACGGATTAAAGATTTGGCGCTATTGGAACGTTGAGAGCAAACCTCACCAAGATTCGCTCCATGATACGATCGAAAATGTACGGTATCTTGTAAATGATGCAGTTACTCGGCAATTAGTAGCAGATGTACCTGTTTGTACTTTTCTTTCAGGCGGACTGGATTCCAGTGCAATAACCGCAATCGCGGCAAATTATTTTAAAGAAGAAAATAAAGGTGAACTTCACACGTTCAGCATCGACTATGTAGACAATGATAAATATTTCAAAGCAAGCGACTACCAGCCGAATTCAGATGCGTACTGGATCAATCAAATGGTGGGAGCGACAGGTTCTGTTCATCATAGCTGTGTGATCGACAATGATCTATTAATCAATCATTTGCGAGAAGCTGTAACGGTTCGTGATCTCCCGGGAATGGCTGATGTAGATTCTTCATTATTATGGTTCTGCCGGCAAATTAAACTCCAGTCTACTGTTGCATTGTCGGGTGAATGTGCAGACGAGATCTTTGGCGGATATCCATGGTTTCATAAAGAAGAGCTTTTAAACCGTCCGATGTTTCCTTGGATGCGTTCAACAGAAGCCCGTCAAAATTTGCTGCAAGATTCTTGGTCTAAAAAACTGAATCTAGCATCTTATGTTCAGCAAAGATACGAAGAAACGGTGAATGAGACACCAGTACTGGATGGAGAGACAAAGTTAGAAGCTAGACGCCGCGAAATTTTTTATCTCAATATGATTTGGTTTATGACTACACTCTTAGATCGAAAAGACCGTATGAGTATGGGAGCTTCATTAGAGGTAAGGGTACCGTTTGCCGATCATAGAATTGTAGAATACGCATGGAACATTCCCTGGGACATGAAGATGTTAGACGGAAGAGAGAAGGGGATCCTGAGAAAAGCATTAACAGGATTTCTACCGAAAGATGTATTGTACCGCAAGAAGAGCCCGTATCCTAAAACGTTCCATCCAGATTATACGAATGGAGTTAAAGACTGGCTGCAATCTATCGTTTCGAAAAAGGATTCACCACTTTTTGAAGTGCTAAACCGCAAAAAAGTGCAAGAGATCATTGATACGAACGGGGAAACTTTTAAAGAGCCATGGTTTGGCCAGTTGATGACAGGACCACAGCTAATGGCGCACCTTGCGCAAATAGATAGCTGGTTAACTGATTATCACATTAATATAGTTGATTAAATAAAAAACCGGAAAACGTCATGTTTTCCGGTTTTTACCTATCTAGGCAGTGGCTTCTCTTTGTATGATATGCTGTTTTTGCCATTTTCTCTTTCGCCACCTCGAAAGCATGAACAACCCTCGAAGCCATTCGTCTGCTGTAAACGCAAGCCAAATCCCAACTAAGCCTAAATCAAACGTAATGCCTAAAAGGTAGGCGAGAGGTACACTTACACCCCACATGGAAATGACGCCCATTACAACTGGAAACTTAACATCACCAGCCGCACGTAAACTTGAAATAATAACAAGGTTAAAAGAACGACCTGGTTCAAGTAACAATGTTAAGTACAACAACAAGGTACCTTCTCTAATAATCTCAGGGTTATCTGTAAATATGGAAAGAAGCGGTTTTGCAAACAGAGAAGCAATCCCAGCCATCAAAAAGCTAATGATCATGGCGTACGTCTGGCTTTTCAAACACATTTTATACGCAGAATCATACGATTTAGCACCAATTAAATGACCGATTAAAATCTGTGTACCTTGCCCAATCGCAACCGCAAACAGGAAGATAAACATCATGATATTAAATGTATAAACCTTCGTTGTCAGTGCAGTTGTTCCGATCAGCGTAATAAAAAACGTAATCAGCATTTGAGATCCGCTGTACGAAAGATGCTCGCCAGCAGAAGGCAATCCGATTTTTAAGACGCTCTTAATGTGCAGAGGGAACAATTTAATAGAGCTCGAAAAAGGAAGAGGAATAGAAGATCGCTTAAATAATAGATAAAGGATCACCACTAAACCTAGAAAACGGCTGACAGAAGTTGAGATCGCTACACCTTCAACTCCTAAAACAGGGAAACCGAACGCTCCAAAAATAAATAAATAGTTACCAAATACGTTTAAGATGTTCATGCCGATCGTGACATACATTGCATCTTTCGTAAATCCATAACTTCTGATAGCAGCTCCTATCGTCATAATGACAGATTGAATAAATGAGAATCCTCCAACAATCAAAAGGTAGCTGGATGCTTCAGCCATTAATTCAGGTGGTGTGTTCATCCATCTTAAAAACACATCTCCCCAGATTACTAATATGGCACTTAATATCAATCCAAAAAGCAAGTTTCCCATTATCGCAACAACTGCAACTTCAGCTGCGGTTCTCTGCAGTTTAGCTCCAATCGCTTGTGCGATGACGACACTTGCACCTGTAGCCACAAAACCAAACATGACGATTACGATCGATAACAGCTGGTTGGTAAGGCCAACTGCAGCTACTGAATGGTCCGAATATTGACTAAGCATAAGTGTATCCGCGTTACCCATTAACATATGAAGCATAATTTCTATAAAAATCGGCCACGTAATGGCAAAAAGGGAAAGCTTTGCGGCATTGTTTCCTTTCATGTACATCCCTCTCCATCGTGTTGATTGAATATTTTCCTATTGTAGCAGGAAAGTTAAGTAACCGAAATAAAATCCCCTTACTGTTTAGGGTAAGGGGGTGGTTGATTTTGCTTTGTAGTATTTTGAAAGGAGTTGCTCTCCGTTTCAGATGCTCGCTTTCCGCAGGGCGTCCGGTGAGCCTCCTGCCGCTTTGCGCCTTTAGGAGTCTCCACCTGACCACTCGTCCTGCAGGAGTCTCGCATCTTCCACTCCAAGCAACTTTTCAATGAGGCAAAGCTAAAGAATGTCCAGCTACTATGCAAAAATTACTATATTTTTCTGTACATACTGAAGCCATATGCAGGCAACGATTTTGTAAAGGCAGAGCCAAAAAGGTGGACGTAGCCTTTAGGAATTTCAAATGAGAGCTCATTATCTTTATCACTAGCATTCAAAAGAATCAGCACACTTTCTTCATCAGTGGATCGCTCGTATACAAGAGTTTTGCCTTCTGCAGATATGAACTTTATTTCACCATCGTTAGCTAAAACTTTATGTTCTTTACGAAGCGACAGCAGAGATTGGATATGGCCGAAAAGATCTAAGTCTTGTTTCGTTTCTTCCCATTCCATGCATTTTCTGCAGCCAGGATCATTACCGCCAGTCATGCCGATCTCATCACCGTAATAGATGCAAGGCGTTCCTTTAGACGTTAGCATTAAAAGGAAAAGCAGCTTCATCTTATCTTTATTTTCTTCACAGAATGTTAGAACACGCTTCGTATCATGAGAGCCTAACAGGTTGAAAGCAGCTTCATTTATGTTCTCAGGATACATATGGAGCACAGAAGTCATTTTCTCAGCAAAGACTTTTGCATCGATTGTTTCTTTCGCTACAAAATCAAGTGCTGCATTTGTAAATGGATAGTTCATAACGGCATCGAACTGATCGCCTTGCAGCCAGCTCATCGAATCATGCCAGATTTCTCCTAAGATATAAGCTTCAGGTTTTATTGATTTAACAGCTGTTCTGAATTCTCTCCAGAAGGAGTGGTCCACTTCATTGGCTACATCAAGTCTCCATCCATCAATGTCAAACTCCTCAATCCAATAGCGGGCAACCTTTAGCAAATAATCTCGGACCTCAGGGTGTTCTGTATTTAATTTTGGCATAGATTTTTCAAAAGCAAATGTATCATAATTTGGACGTGGTTCTGTTTGAATAGGAAACTCTATTAAATGAAACCAGTTCTTATAATTAGAATTCTCTTGATTTCTTAATACATCTTGAAACGGTTCAAAATAGTATCCGCTATGATTGAACACAGCATCTAGCATTACTTTTATACCGTTCTCGTGGCAAATCTTTACCAATTGCTTAAACGTTTCTTTATCACCAAACTGAGGATCGATTTCTAAGTAATCAATCGTATCATATTTGTGGTTAGATTTTGCCTTGAAGATAGGAGTGAAGTAGATTCCTGTCACACCAAGTTTGACGAGGTGGTCAATATGATCGATCACACCTTGAAAATCTCCACCGAAGAAGTTGTTAAACTTCGGTTCTTCACTTGCCCATGGAAGAGAACCTTCAGGATCGTTGCTCTTGTCACCATTTGCAAAACGTTCAGGGAAGATCTGGTACCAAACGGTGTCTTTTACCCATGAAGGAGCACGAAACACATCAATACCATTTAAGAATGGAAAGCAGAAATAATAAGCTGTGTCATCAAATGGCGCTTCCTTATAAAAGCCTTTTTCTGTATAGATCAGCGTTTCGTAACCGCTTTTTAGTTCAAATCCATAACGCAAGCGGCGGTAAGGGGGCTCTATCGCAATAAAGTAATAATCAAAATACTCATCTGTACCGCTTAATGTCATGGGAGTCTGTGATGTTTGCCAGCCTTCCTTTGTCCAGTCATATGGATCACCATGGATTAAAGAAACTGAATCAGCGTCTCCTTTTTTGGTGCGCAGACGGATGTGAAGTGTCTTCTCATCATAAGCATACGCATAGTTGTTTCCTGCTCTGTGATAGATTGCTTCTTTTAACATATTTAAATCTCCCTTCATTATCCTAGAAAATAAAAATAGGGCACAACCTATAGACTTCCTAGGTTGTACCCGCATAAGGATCGTACATTGCCTTCAACTTGTAATGATGATAGTATAAACCGCTTACATAAAATAAATCAAGAAAAATGAAAGCGAAAACAAAAATAATTAAAAAAGTATTGTAAAAATTCAAAGCATAGGTATAATGAAATTGAGCACGTAATGCAATCGTTTTCATAAACAGCGAAAAACTTCAAAAAAGACAGAAAATCATTTTTTTTGCTAATCTGTGCAAACGTTTGTATGCTTCGAATTTCCAATTACAATAGGGGGTACAATTGATGAAAAAGTTATTAGCATTACCATTAACTTTTGCTCTAGCTGCAAGTGCTCTAGCTGCTTGCGGACCGCAAGATGACAGCTCTTCTACTGGCGGTAAGAAAGAAAAGGCGGCAGACAAGCCTGAAAAATTAGTGATCTGGGAAGACCAAGAAAAAGGTTCTGGTACTCAAGACGCTATCAAAAAGTTTGAAGAGAAATACGGCATCAAAGTTGAGATGAAAGAAATCCCAATGCTTGACCAGCAAGAAAAGCTTCGTCTTGATGGACCAGCTAAAAAAGGACCAGACGTTATCACAACTCCTCATGACCGTATTGGACCTTTAGCAATTGAAGGACTAATCGCACCAATCGAAGTTTCTGATGATGTTACAAAGCTTTACACTGAATCTTCAATTAACGCATTAACATATGACGGAAACCTTTATGGTCTTCCAAAGTCAACTGAAACACCAGTTTTCATCTATAACAAAAAGCAAATGCCAGAAGCACCAGAATCTTTAGACGATGTACTTGCTTTCTCTAAGGGTGACAAAGGTGGAGCACAATACGGATTCCTTGCAAACTGGACTGACTTCTACTTTGCAAACGGTGTCCTTTCTGGATACGGAAGCTATGTATTTAAAGACGACAACGGTACTCTAGATCCACAAGACCTTGGCCTTGCTAATGAAGGTGCTGTTGAAGGATTAAGTTACATTACTAGCTGGTACAAGGATGGATTATTCCCTAAAGGTATCATTGGTGAAAAAGCTGGACAAACAATCGACGGACTTTTCCAAGAAGGTAAAGTTGCTTCTGTAATGAACGGTCCTTGGTCATTCCAAGGCTACAAAGATGCTGGCATCGATATCGGTGTTGCGCCAATGCCTAAGCTTCCAAACGGTGAGTATGTAAAAACGTTCATCGGAGTTAAAGGTTATAATGTAAGCCAATTCTCTGAAAACAAAGAGTGGGCTTCAAAGCTTGTTGAGTTTATCACGAACGAAGAGAGTGCTAAAACTCGTTTCGAGAAAACAGCAGAAATCCCTCCAGTTGTATCTCTAATGGAGGACCCAATCATTGCAGATAACGAAGCAGCTAAAGCTGTAGCTGTTCAATCAGAACGTGGAGTTCCAATGCCTAACATTCCTGAAATGGCAGAAGTTTGGGCTCCAGCTGCAAACGCACTTCAATTATCTGCAACTGGTAAGTCTGAGCCAAAAGCTGCTCTAGACAGTGCAGTAAAGACTATTGGACAAAACATTAAAGCAAACCACAGCAAGTAATAAATAATTAGAGGAAAGCGGTACCCAAAAGTCGCGGGTACTGCTTTCTCTAACTATTGTGTTTGTTGGAAAGATTTTGCTTGTGAATGGGTCCTAAGATCTTTCGAACAAAACACAAAACAGTTAGTGGGCAAAAGAAAGGGGAACCCTGTAATGACACATCGTAAGACGGCAGCTCTGCTGTCCATCATTCCAGGAATGGGGCAATTTTATAACAAACAATTTGTTAAAGGTTTCGCATTCTTAATTTTAGCAGCAAGTTATTTTATTGCGTTTCTGGATTTTCTAAATATCGGACTTTGGGGAATTGTTACACTTGGTACTGAAGTGCCTCGAGATCACTCCATATTCTTGTTAGTAAACGGGGTTATATCGATACTTGTAGTAGGGATCGGATTAGGTTTTTACTCTTTTAACATTTATGATGCTTTCCAGAATGGGAAAAAGCGTGATAATGGCTTGAAATTAAGCTCGCTAAAAGAGCAATACCACAATGTAGTCGATAAAGGATTCCCATACTTAATGGTTGGTCCTGGATTCCTATTATTAATCTTTGTAGTCATTTTTCCGATTATTTTCATGTTGCTTCTTGCTTTTACGAACTATAACTTATATAACTCTCCACCAGCAAAACTAGTGGATTGGGTAGGATTTAAAAACTTTATTGAAATATTCTCATTAGATATTTGGCGTGAAACATTCATCTCTGTATTTGCTTGGACGATCATCTGGACTTTCACTGCAACAACGCTTCAAGTTTCAGTTGGTATTTTCTTAGCGGTGGTTTTAAACCAAAAGGAAATCAAATTTAAAGGTCTTATTCGAACACTTTTGATCTTGCCATGGGCAGTACCAGCATTTGTATCCATTTTAATTTTCTCAGGATTGTTTAATGACACATTTGGGGCGATTAACCAATCAATTTTAGCACCACTTGGAATCGATTCCATACCTTGGATGACAGATCCTTTTTACACGAAGATTGCTTTAATCTTTATTCAATCATGGCTAGGTTTCCCGTTCATCATGGCGATGACGACTGGTGTACTTCAATCAATTCCTGGTGAACTGTATGAAGCAGCGACAGTAGATGGAGCATCAAACTTGGATAAGTTCCGTAAAATTACACTGCCAATGATTCTATTTACAACAGCACCAATCTTGATTACACAATACACGTTTAACTTTAATAACTTTAACGTTATCTATCTCTTTAACAACGGTGGTCCTGCAGTAGCTGATCAAAATGCAGGAGGAACAGATATCCTCATCTCATGGATCTATAACTTAACGATGACTTCAGCTCAATATAGCAAGGCTGCAGCTGTAACTGTATTACTATCGTTAATTATCGTTTCACTTGCCCTGTGGCAGTTTAGAAAAACGAAATCATTTAAGGACGAAGGAATGATTTAATATGAGTATAAAAACAGCAAGAAGAATTCGTTTAACTCTGTCCTATCTAGTTTTATTGTCGGCTATTGCTATTGTTATCTATCCGATTCTCTGGGTAATTGGATCTTCCTTCAACCCAGGTAACACTTTATCGAGCTCAACGATCATTCCTGAGAATGCAACATTGACTCATTATAAAAAGCTTTTCGCTGAAACAGATTACTTGATTTGGTACTGGAACACGCTGAAAATTTGCTTTATCACAATGGTGCTTTCTGTTATCTTTATCGGCCTTACAGCTTATGCCTTTTCAAGATACAAGTTTGTTGGACGTAAGAACGGATTGCTTCTTTTCTTAATCTTGCAGATGATTCCGCAATTCGTAGCAATCTTGGCAATCTATATCCTTGCATACCAAGTAGGTTTGCTTGATACACACTTTGCATTAATACTTGTTTACGTGGGTGGATTAATTCCGATGAACACGTACTTAGCGAAGAACTATTATGATACGATTCCAAAAGAACTAGATGAATCTGCACGTATTGATGGTGCTGGACACTTCCGTATCTTTTGGCAGATCATTCTTCCGCTATCAAAGCCAATTCTTGCGGTAATCGCACTATTTAGTTTCATTTCACCGTTCGCTGATTTTATCTTAGCTTCTATTCTGATCAGCTCAGATGAAAAGATGACACTTGCGGTTGGTTTGTTTAACATGATTAAGAATGAATTTGGAAACAGCTTTACACTTTTTGCAGCAGGTTCTGTTTTAGTAGCAATTCCGATTGGTCTGCTTTTCTTATCATTGCAGCGTTACTTCATCTCTGGACTTACTGCCGGTGGTACAAAAGGTTAAAAACAGCAACGCACTCTAGGAGGAACGGCGATGGGCAAAAGAATGATGTTCTTGGCTATGTCGTTTCTTCTTTTTTTATCTGTTCAAAATAAAGCGCTTGCAGAAAAAAAGGAAGAGCGATCATGGAAAGACGAAACCATCTACTTTATTATGGTAGACAGGTTTCAGAATGGTGACAAAAGCAATGACTTTGAAGTAGACCTAAATGATCCTGCCGCTTATCACGGCGGTGATTTTAAAGGAATTACAGAAAAGCTTGATTATTTAAGTGACCTAGGTGTAACAGCAATTTGGCTTACACCCGTTGTTAAAAATGAGCCAAAAGGGTACCACGGTTACTGGACTGAGGACTTTTACGAAACGGAAGAGCATTTTGGCTCTAAGGAAGATTTAAAGAAGCTTGTGAAAAAAGCTCATGATCGTGACATCAAAGTTATTTTAGATTTAGTTGTGAACCACACAGGCTATCAGCACCCTTGGTTAAATGACGCAGAAAAAAAGGACTGGTTTCATCCACAGATGGAGATCGGAAACTGGGATAACCAACAAGAAGTTGAAAACGGATGGCTAGCAGGGTTGCCTGATCTCAATACTGAAAATGCAGAAACACGAAATTATCTTTTGGATATGGCGGAGTATTGGATAAAAGAAACGGATATTGACGGATATCGTTTAGATACGGTAAAACACGTTCCGAAAGATTTTTGGAAGGAATTCTCTGAACGGGTTAAGCAAACGAAGCCTGGCTTTTATTTGATTGGAGAAGTGTGGCACAACGATCCAAGATATATCGCAGATTACAACAAAGCAGGAATTGAATCTTTTGTTGATTATCCTTTGTTTAATGAAATGGTTCGTATATTTAGACAAAGCGGACAATCACTTTCAGAATTGAATTCAGTATGGGAAAGAAACAAGTTTTATTATGAAGATCCTTACACACTAGGTAACTTTATTGATAATCACGACAACATTCGTTTCGTGCGTGAAGTATTGTTGAAGCAAGAAAATCCAGAGAAAAGACTGAAGATGGCATTAACCTATCTATACACTGCTCCTGGAATTCCAATCCTTTACCAAGGAACAGAACACATGATGGATGGTGCTAAGGATCCTGACAACCGCCGTATGATGGATTTTTCGCAAAATAAGAATATGGAAGCTTTCACAGCCAAGTTAGGAAAGCTTAGACAAAACCATCCTGCTCTTCGACGAGGAGATTATTCCATGATGGTAGATAAAGGCGGAACTGCTGTCTTTAAGCGTTCTTTTAAAGATGAAACATTGTATATCGTCTATAACAACGACAAAAAGAAAAATACCATCTCATTTGCAGATAAGGGTTTACAAAATAAAAAACTAGTAAGTCTACTATCTAAAGATGAAATTAAGGTGAAGAAAAACAAAGTGGACCTGACTCTAGATGGAGAAAAAGCGCAGATATATGCTGTGCAAAAGGCCGACACTCAATGGAGGACTTATCTCCTAACTATTGGACTAATTGCTGCAATGGGTATAATCCTATATCTATTTTTAAAAAGGAAAAGGCGTTCTTAAAATATTGGTTCTTTGGTTATATTCTTTTCTCTTCTTTTGCAAGTTGATTGGAGTGAAAGGGAAGAGACTCCTGCGGGACAAGCGGTCAGGTGAGACCCCTAGGGCGCAAAGCGGCAAGGGGCTCACCGCCTGCCCCGCGGAAAGCGAAACCCCTGTAACGAAAATCAACCACTTTCAAGCGTTACAATGTGTAAAAATTAATATTTCTTTTATACTACAAATTCTATACAATTATGTAGGATTAAGAAAGCGTATACACAAAGCCAAATAGTCTGAAAGGAGGACTATAACATGTCAGTTACAATAAAAGATGTAGCAAAATTAGCAGATGTTGCTCCATCTACCGTATCGAGGGTAATCGCGAACAACCCTCGCATATCAGAAAAAACAAAACGAAAAGTAAAAGAAGCAATGGACTATCTTGGCTATCATCCAAACTTCAATGCTAGAAGTTTAGCAAACCGAAGCACACAGGCTATAGGACTCGTTATGCCAAGCTCAGCCGATAAAGCATTCCAAAACCCCTTTTTTCCTGAAGTAATCAGAGGGATCAGTACAATTGCTCACGAACAAGAATATGCTCTATATATGTCAACGGGAAATACGGAAGATGAAATATTTGAAGGGGTAGTCCGTATGGTGCAAGGACGCCGTGTTGATGGGATCGTGATGTTATATTCCCGTGTGGATGACCGAATCATGTGCTATTTGCAAGAACAGAAATTTCCGTTTACCGTAATCGGTAAGCCGTTTAAGAACGCGGAAAACATTACTCATATTGATAATGATAACTTTAAGGCAGCACAAGAAATGACGGAATATCTGATTTCACTCGGACATGAACGAATTGGTTTTGTAGGTGGAAATCTTAATTTAGTAGTAACCATTGACCGGTTATTGGGATACGAAAAAGCCATTAGAAACGCAGGGCTTCCTTACAAAGACGAATATATTGTGCATGAGGAGTTCCTAAAAGAAGGAGGGCAGGAAGCGGTTAAAGAGCTTCTCGCTTTAAAAGAGCCTCCATCCGCACTCTTGGTAATTGATGATGTTATGTCATTTGGCGTACTAAGTACACTAAATGAACTAGGAGTAAGTGTTCCTGGAGATATATCATTATTGAGTTTCAATAATGTTATGTTGTCCGAACTCTCATCACCTTCATTAACTTCTGTAGATATTAATATATTTAAACTCGGTTATGAAGCTGCTAAAGGATTGCTAGAATGCATTAACTCACCTGATAAACCAGCAAAGCGAGTTGTCGTACCATTTGAATTAGTGAAACGACAGACTTGCAGCAGTGTTAAATAAAGGCTGTTTTCTAAAATGTTGCTCACCGCTGGCATCGCGGAAAGCGAGCATACTATAACGGGATCAATCACTTCCAAAAGCAACATAGTTTGCAAAAACAGTCTAAATAAAATGCTGTTTTAAGAAGGAAAGCTGCTTTCATTTTTTTTCTTCTGTGACAGTTGATTGGAGTGTAAGGGACGAGACTCCTGCGGGACAGGCGGGCAGGTGAGACACTTAAGAGTGAAACGTACAAATGTGGCTCACCGCCTGCCCGCGGAAAGCGAGCACCTGGAACGGAAATCAACCACTTACACTAACAACTTTACGAAAACAGGCAAATAAAAAAACAAAGCCTCAAGAAGATAGATTCTCTTATCTTCTTAGAGGCTTTTTTCTTTTAGTGCTTTTATGACAGGCAAAATCGGCTGATTACTTTTGGCATTAAAGAAGTCTTTAAATGGATCGCCAACTTCTTTCAATCGATCATGTATTACGTTTAAAGGGAACATTTCGGGTTTTAAAGTCTGATTCACTTCATGCCAGTATAATGGTGTAGCAATAAGAGCGTCTTCATTACCTCTTACAGAATAAGGGGCAATAATGGTTTTACCTTCCGCATGCTGAATATAGTCTATATAACATCTGTTTCCTCGGTTTTTCTTCAATCGTTCAATTGTAAACCATTTAGGCTCTTGCTGAATCAGATAATGAGCAAGGAACTCTGTAAATCGGCGGGAATCGTCAAAAGTTACCCGATCATCTGGTAGCGGTATGTATATTTGCATACCTTTATTTCCGCTCGTTTTAATGAATGTAGTAAGGTTTAACTTGTCACAAATTTCTTTAATCATAATAGCTGCTTCAACAGATAGATGAAACTCATTTCTGGAAGGAGGGTCTAGATCCATAACGATTTCTGACGGATAACTCGTACTTGCTGTTCGATAAGGTATGTGAAACTCAAAGGCTAGCTGATTTCCGAGCCACAATAAAGTCGGCAAGTTGTTGCACACGATATAATTGATGTCATCTTCCTTCACGGTGTTTACAAAGATTGGAGCATAATCCGGGCAATTTTTTTGATAAAATCGCTCATCACCAACGCCATGAGGATACCTAATAACGGTTAAAGCTCGGTCTCTTAAAAAAGGGAGCATATAGGGAGCGATTTGAGTCAAATAATTAATATATTCTACCTTCACAATACCGAGTTCTGGCCAAAGTGGCTTATCAGGGCTAGTCAAAGTGACAACTTCACCGTTAACGTTTAGGTTTAATTGTTCTTTTGCAGGCTTTCCCATGTGCATTCCTCCCAATTTACATCAAATCGGAAAGATACAAACCTAGGCTGTCTTAGTTGGTTCTTATACAGCTCCAAATAGGAAATGTCTACGCAAATTGAAGGTTCTATCAAAATGAGAGAACCCGATTTTCCGTTTTGATTTTTTTTCACAATCTGAATCAATGCTTCTTTCTCTTCAGGAGAAATTCCATGAGAAAACAATCCTGTAGAGAAAATGGTATGATCTTTTATAACACCTACATGGAAAAAGCCGTTCTCCGTATCATAGCCAAGGACGAAAAATGTATTTATTATAAGGTTTTTCACTTTAATCCATTTATTAGCCCTTACTCCGGGTGACCATTTGTTACTAATATCCTTTGCCACAATCCCTTCACTTTTGTATGTTTGAACCGTCTTTTTCAGCATTATTATGTCAGAAGTAAAAGGAACATAATTCATACGGCTTGTAAGTGATACTTCATTTACTGAAACCTCAAGCATTTGAAGGAGATGCTGCAGCTTTTCTTTTCTTTCTAAAAAGGGCTGCTGATATATATACTTGCCTTCCATCGCGAGTAGATCAAACGCACAATAAGATGAAGGGAAGAGTTCAGATGCCTGTTTAATTTTATCACTTTGTTTGAGTCTTCCTCTTTTTTGAATCTGTTCAAAGCTCGCTTTAAAAGGACTTTCAAGTATGCAAAGCTCTCCATCAATTAAAAGGGGAAAAAGGTGTTTAATGTCTCCCTCAAAATGCTTTAAGCGATTAGGGATCTCTGGGAAAATAGTATGAAGGTTGTGACCGTTTCTAGAAGTCATGATGATGGAGGATTCGTCCCAATATAAAAGACATCTGAACCCGTCATATTTCACTTCATATACCCAATTCTCACCTTTAGGTAAATCGGTTGAGAGAGAAGGGAGCATGGGTTTTAAAAACGTACTGATCATGAACTAGCTTTCTTTTTTGCGGATGATTTTTTCTTTTTGGGTTTTGTTTCGTCAGTACTTTTCTTAGATGACGCTTCTTTCGTTTTCTTTCCTTTATCTTCAGAATCTTTCCCTTTACTTTCATTGATGGATGCTTGAAGTGCTTCCATAAGATCCACAACATTGGTTTTTGGTTTTTCTTTAGCTACTTTTACTTCATCACCAGAAATCTTGCTGTTGATCAATTCCAGAACGGCTTCACGGTATTCATCTTCATATTTTTCTGGTTCAAACGGAGACGTTAATTGTTCAATCAGCTGTTTTGCCATCTCAACTTCTTTATCATTTAGTGAAACATCGTCTGTTAAACCAGGTACATGGTCAACATTTCTAACTTCGTCTGGATAAAAAATCGTCTCCAAAACAAGACCATTCTTATAAACACGAACTGCAGCAAGATGTTCTTTGGATCTTAAAGTAAATTTAGCTAGCCCGATTTTCCCCGTATCTTCCATTGCTTTCTTAAGAAGAGCAAATGATTTTGTACCATTTTCTCCAGGGCCGATGAAATAGGAACGATTATAAAAAATGGGATCGATCTCATCTAACTGGATAAAATCAATGATTTCAATGGATTTATCAGATACACCAGCTAGCTCGTCTAATTCTTCCTTTTCTACTACGACAAACTTCCCTGGTTCGTATTCATACCCTTTAACAATTTCCTTTGAATCTACAGTTTCTTCACAAACAGGACAGATCTTTTCATATTGAACAGGACTATGGCACTTTTCGTGAAGATACCTCATTTTTATATCTTTATTTTCAGTAGCAGCAAACAGCTTAATCGGAATGTTTACTAGACCGAAGCTGATTGCACCTTTCCACATCGTATGCATGGAAACCATCCTTTCAAACTCATTTATGAGATAGTTTCTCCATACTGTAGTACATCATGTATATTTTTCCATAGATTATACAGATTTCGACAATGCATTGTAGAAATATGCAATATCATTCATAATGGGGAGAGAATTCGTTTTACTTAAAGGGTGATTATATTGGATAGCAGTACAAACACAAAAACAAATACAGAACTCGCTCATTTTTTAAGCGAACAAAAATCAAGCATTGTAGAAAAATGGCTGGAAAGAGTACTGTTGCCTCAAAATGACCCTTTCTATGAAGAAGTAAAAAAGAACGGACATCAAACCATTGTAGAACTGATCAACTTTTTGGAAACAGGGTCACTTGAAAGATTGCATGCATTAACAAGCAAGATTGCAAAAGAGCGGATTGAAGCTAAAGCGAACGTAGGGGACTTTGTCCACAACATCAATGTGGGACGGAGCATCGTATATGAGCTATTAATGTGTTCATTGTTAAATGACCAAGCAAAAGGCGATGGTGTCTTAAAGATGCAGCGCTATTTTGATCAGCTTGTATTTTTAAGCGTGAAAGAATACACAGCACTCAAGGATTCCATTATCGACCGAAAAAATCAGTTCATTCAAGAGATGCATCATGATCGATTGACCATGCTTGGTCAGATTGCAGCTAGCTTTGCACATGAATTCCGTAATCCGCTAACATCTGTAAAGGGTTTCATTTACCTGTTGCAAAAAGAGCTGGAAAAAACAGATCAATCACAGTATTACTTCGATATCATTCAAAATGAGATGAAAAGTCTTGAAGAAAAAATCACTCAGTTTCTTTATTTATCAAAAATGAGAGGCTTAGAAGATAAGCTTGAAAAAATTCCGCTAACATCGCTGCTTAAGGAAATGATGGAGTTCATGTATCCTCGGTTTACGGAAGCGAATATTGTTACGAGTGCAGAGTTCGGAGATAAAGCTCTGATTGAAGGGGATAGCGCACAAATCAAGCAAGTGTTATTAAATATCCTTGTTAACGCTGTCGAAGAGCTTAGCGGCTGGAATGGTGAAAGAAAGATCAAAGTTTCATTAAAAAGAAGCGAAAATCAAACAGTTGAACTGGCGATCTGCAACAACGGTAATCCCATTCCTGAATATTTGCTTGATAACGTGTTTGAACCGTTTGTTACAACGAAGTCTCTTGGGACGGGTCTTGGTCTCTCTGTTTGTAAACAGATCGTTGAAAAACACAACGGGTCAATTGATGTAAGTTCAGGGGAAGACTTCACGTGTTTTACTATTCATTTTCCTTTGATATAAATGAAGTGTTTTCAAAAGAAAAAAGCTCCCTGATAAGGGGGCTTTTTAATTTGGCTTTTTATAGACGATCAGGCTCTTTAGAATAGGGCTGTTTGCCTTTTTGCTTTATTTCAAGTTCTGCTTCATTTTTCAATTGATTCATCGCCTGATTATCTTCAGGGCGTTTATTGTTGTCTTTTGTATTACGATGTGTCATGAATATCCCTCCTGTCACTAACATCTGTCAGAAGGTAGTCATTTATTCATAATGTTTTAAGAAACTTTTTTAGGTGTATTTAAAAAGAATAACGCGATTGTACCCGGACCGGCATGTGCGCCGATTGCGCAGCCAATCATCGTAATTAAGATGTTTTTGTTTCCGGTCTCTTCAATAATAAGTTCTTTTAATGCTTGGGCCGTTTCGGTATCATCCGCATGACTGATTCCAATTGTAATGTCATTAAGTGATGTAGCGCGTTCTTTCATAATCTCTACCATGCGACCAAGAACTTTTTTCTTTCCGCGCAGTTTTTCTAAAGGAAACAGCTTGCCATCTTCCATATGTAAAACGGGTTTAATTTTCAACAGTGTACCCATTACTGCTGCGGTTTTGCTGACTCGTCCGCCTCGCAATAAATATTCAAGGTCATCAACGGTAAAAATATGTTCAAGATGATCACGGTAATGTTGAAGTGTATGTATGATTTCATCGAAAGACTTTCCGTCTTTAGCTTCTTTGGCTGCTTCATAAACCATTAAGCCATAACCCAATGATGCCGATTGACTATCAAAGACCTCAATTTGAGCGTCTGGATATTCTTCAAGCACTTCGTTTTTCATAAGTACAGCAGTCTGATAGGTGCCGCTAATGCCGGAAGACAGTGTTACATAGATGGCAGGTTGTCTATTTCGAGCAAATGAGGCTAAAGTTTCTTTAATTATGGATGGAGGGACTTGTGCGGTTTTTGGAACAGAGCCATCCTTCATGTATGTATATAGCTGCTTTGGTTCAATATTCGATCGATCGAGAAACTCTTCATTATTTACCTGTACAACTAAAGGGAGCATCGTAATTTCGTACTCATCTAAAATCTGTTTAGGTAAATCTGAACCTGTATCGGTAATTATCGTAGTCATTATTATTTCACCTGCTTGGCTTTTTTCTATAGTTTAACTTGTGATGGAATGAAAAGGCAATGTTCATGTATAAAAAATAGCTCATTTGGCTATTGACGGGGTATATCCTTTTCTGTTAAAAATGAATCTTGGATTAAGAAAGGAGGGGCCCTCACACATGACAGAACGTTTTCGCTTAAGCGATCTTGGTACAACAGAATTTAAAAAAATCTTTTTTATTATTGTAGGCTCTCTATTGAATGCCGTTTCACTGAACATGTTTTTAATTCCAGCTAAAGTTTATGCGAGCGGATTTACAGGGGTTTCACAGTTAATATCATCTTTGCTTGTCAATACTGCTTTCCCTATTAGTACTGGTATTCTGTACTTATTATTTAATATTCCGGTTACGATTTTAGGTTGGATGAAAGTAGGAAAGTCATTTACGATATACAGCTTCTTAAGTGTTATCATGATTACGGCATTCCTTGAAATCATTCCAATAACCGTTGTCTCAACGGATATTTTGCTGAATGCTGTGTTTGGAGGAGTAATTGCTGCATTAGGTGTAGGGATTACATTAAAGTATGGGGCATCTACTGGAGGATTAGATATCATAGCGATGATTCTTTCCAGAATGAAAAACAAACCAATCGGCGGTTACTTTTTCGTCCTTAATGGATTAATCATTCTTGCTGCTGGATTTCTTTTCGGATGGGAAAAGGCGCTGTACACACTTGTTGCACTTTACGTATCTTCCCGAGTTATTGATGCCGTACATACGCGTCACGAAAAGCTGACCGCTATGATTGTCACGAAAAAAGGGAAAGAGATACAAGAAGCAATCCACGGTAAAATGGTTCGTGGAATTACAATCGTTCCTGCTAAAGGAGCATTTTCTAAGCAAGAGAAAGAAATGCTTATCATCGTCATTACTCGTTATGAACTATATGATCTGGAGCAAGTCCTAAAAGAAGTAGACCCGAATGCCTTTACGAACATCGTTCACACCACAGGCATCTACGGCTTCTTCAGAAATGACTAAGGGGGTCTGACCCCACACAAATACAAAATCTTCAAAAATGTACACACGGTATGGACAAGGTCCATACCGTGTTTTTATTTATGAATCTTTTCAATAAATTCACCATATAAAGGTAAAAATGTAATTGAGGTGATCATCATTATGAAGCAATTGACAAAGTCCTTATTCGCCATCTTCTTATCAATTGTTGTTACAACATCCATTCTTTCTGCCTGCACCAAAGAAGAAAAGAAACCTGAGAGTAAAACGGGTAATGTAAGCTCTCAGCTAAAGCCTGTCATTTCCATTCAGCAAAGAAATAATGGAATAGACTTTTTGGCTGTGATTGAAAACCAAAGCAATCACACGGTAACACTGAGTTTCAAAAGTTCTAAAATGTTCGATGTAACCGTTTCAAATTCATCGAACAAAGAGGTGTTTAGACATTCAAAGGGTAAAACATATGAGCAGAAACAAGAGAACGTTCAGATTAAAGCTGGAGCAAGCCATATATGGAAATCGAAGTGGAGGGTTCCTGCAGAAGAAAGAAAAGCAGGAATCTATAAAGTGAAAGCGGCTTTCACTCCAAGTAAGATCACACCAGGAGCTCTTAAGACAGAAGATTTAACAGTGGAAGAAACACTTACCTTACAAGCCGGCTTAGGTGACGTGAAGAACAATTCATTTCGGAACATCCATTTTTCCGGCAAAGATGGTGTTTACAAGGTTTCTGGAGAGGCAAGAGTTTTCGAGGCATCTTTTGCTTATACAGTTTCAGATGGACATACCATTTTCGTAGAGAAGCATGAGCAAACGAGTGAAGCTGCACCAGCATGGGCACCATTTTCTTTTGCGATTAAAATTCCAGAGGAAGACCTTCCCATTAACGGTACGCTTATGTTAGAACTTTTCTATTTCAGTCCAAAAGATGGTGAGAGGACTGATATACTTGCTGTGCCATTACAAAGATTTAAGTAATCAATATCGCCTCAATTTAAAAAACCAGCCTGAATTAAAAAAAGGCTGGTTTCCAACGATAAATTAAATTTTATGCATTCTCTTCTAACGCTTTTTGAATTTCTGGCATTAATTCGTTCCAGTCACTGTCGTTCGTCTTATTAACCGTAATAAAGTTCTCAAAACCAAAAATTGATTCTACACCGTCAATGGATAATAACGCTTTAGCTAGAGCTGAATCTGATTCATCCCCAACTCGTGCAGAAAGTCTGCCTTCTAAAAATTTCTCTGAACCATCAAATTTAATTGCGTTTGGGTTTGGTGTAGGTTGGATCGAAAATTCGATTGCCATGTTTGAACACTCCTTCATATTTTAGAATCAAAAGTGAAATGCATATCTTTTAGAGATGATATCATGAAAATCCAGTGAGTTATACAAATGCTTCGTTACAGAATTGTTTATTCCTGTTTCGAGTTCAATGGATTTGATACCATCACGTTCAGCCCAATAGATTAAATGAAGCAAAAGTTTCCGTGCGATTCCTTTGTTTCGGTGTTCTTCGTGTACATAAAGCTCGTTTAACCATAAATAAGGTCCACCGATGCGAAGACTTACTCCCAAATTGAAAAAGGCGATACCAATCACAGAATTTTCTTCTTCAGCAATAATAATCCCGCTTTTATCAGGATTATCAAGTGCCATCTTAATACCCGCAAGCGTTCTGGATTGTTCTTCTGGCTCACCATCCATCGTTCGCTGCTGCAGAAATAAGTGTGCAATTTCTTCGATGATATGTGATTCAGCTTCATTCGTTACACGATATATTTTCATACAATGCCCCCAAAATTACTCTAAAACGTTAGATGTCTCTTTCACATAACACATTATAACAAATTTATTGAGTGTTTGACGTTTGATAAATGGAAATTTCTTTCGAATAGTTTAATAATAGGTATCGAAAGGGAGATGAGTAAGAATGAAGACTCTTGTTTGTTTTGGAGACAGCATCACTTCAAAAGAAAAGAGTAAAGATGGCTCGCTAAGATTAACTTCCCGTTTGAGGCAAGAGCTAACAGAGTGGGTGGTCATGAATGCTGGTATCCCTGCAGAAACGACAAGGGCTGCTCTAGTCAGACTGCAAGACGATGTATTACGTCATCAGCCTGATTTTGTGACGATTCTTTTTGGAGCGAACGATTCAAGTGATCATAGACTCATTCCTTTAAAAGAATACGAAAAAAACCTCACATACATGGTGAATAAGATTGGTGCAGAAAAAGTGATCTTAATAAGTCCAGCACCAGTTTACGAAGAACAGCAAAAAGCTCGGACAAATGAAAGAATGAAAAAATACGCTCAGATCGTAAAAAAGGTCGCAAAACACGAGGGAACCTCATATGTCCCTTTGTTCGAAACCCTCGTTGAAAGAAACATTCAAAAATATGTAATTGACGATGGGCTCCATTTTAATAAGTTTGGCTATGAGGAGTTAGCTGAACTGGTACTAAGAAAAATAAACATGTTAACAGCGATAACTTTTCCAAAAAAACAGCTTTCTCCATAAAAGAGAAAGCTGTTTATTATTTATTTTTTTACTTTAAAGAATCTGGATTTTCTTCCAATAGGCTCTGTGCGTCTTCTAAACTTAATCCAGTCGCTTGAGAGAAAGATTGAGGCTGCCCAGACTCTGAGTGGCCGGGTTCAGCATGTCCAGAAGTAATTTGTTCAGAAAGTGTATTTTGGGATGCTCCAGAATGAGAATGTGCATCAAGTTCCTTTTGAAATTCAGCAAGTTGCGCACGCTCTGCATCTGATGAATTAGCCATCGCAGAAGAAAGAGCATTTTGTGCAACTTCCATATCATGACCAGAAAGTTCAGCATGAGCGGAATGTTGACTGTTTGAAATATTGTTATTCAGCTCATGTGTTGAATTTTGTACCTTGCCAACAGCCTGCTGAACGGCATTTTTAGCGATTTGAAATAATTTGTTTGCCATCGTTATATGCCTCCTAATGAATTTCTCTCTTCTTTTTCGCGTTTACGATCTTCTTGTTCATCTTTACTGAAAGCCATTGTTGTTTCTTGGCTAACCATATCTGCACCTTGCTTGATGGTGCGTTTTGAACGGCTCTTTTTGCTCATTGGAATACCTCCTTTTCTCCCGTAAGTTTAGTTTTTACCGTAGTTAGTACAATATGTAGTCATAAAATCATTCCAACATAAAAAGAAATGGAAAAACAAAAAATCCCCAGCTGATTTTCGGCTGGAGATTTTTTGGATTGCTTCTTTTTTGTAAGTAGTAGCTTTTTTCCATGTCCTCTTTGCAAAGTTGATTGGAGTGCAAGGTGCGAGACTCCTGCGGGACAGGCGGGCAGGTGAGACACTTAAGAGTTACACGTCCAAATGTGGCTCACCGCCTGCCCCGCGGAAAGCGAGCGCCTGTAACGGAAATCAACACTTTCAAGATCAACAAAGGTATACGAAAAAAATCAAACCAATTTCAAAACATTTTTTAAATAATGAGCAATTCCTTCTTCCTGGTTTGTTAATGTTACATAGTTTGCACGTTCTTTCAATTCATCAATAGCATTTCCCATTGCCACACCATGGCCTGCATATTCAATCATCTCAAAATCATTGTCTTCATCGCCAAAAGCAATAATGCGTTCTTGCGGAATATTATAATATTCGGCGATTTTTTTAAGCCCTGTTGCTTTACTGATTCCAGAGCGGATAACCTCAATAATATTCCAAGGTGCTGCCCAGACTCTTTGATCAACCACTTCAGCATGTTCTTTTTCAAGCATCGCTCTTAATTCTGCAATATGATGATCTTCTGGATGAACTAAAATCGCCGTTGGATCTTCTTTAAGCGTTTTATGCAGATCACCAATTTGAAGAGGATTCTCATTCATGATGAAGGTGTTTACAATTACTTCATCGGGTCTTTTTAAATAGACGTCGTCCAAAACTTCTACCATAATATTTTTTACTTTAAACGTTTCACAGGCTGTAATAATCCTCTTGGCTACATTCAGTTCAAGTGGTGAATGGTGAATACCAAATTCAGCGTCATGCGGATGGTGCACGAATGCTCCATTAAAATTAACGATGGGAGTTTTCAACTCAAGTTCTTCGTAATACATGTTAGATGAACGGAACGGTCTGCCAGTAGAAATGCAAACATGATGTCCTAGATCAATCAGCTTAAAAAGTATTTCTTTAGTTTTACGGGGAATCTTTTTTTCATCTGTCAATAACGTTCCGTCAAGATCCAGTGCAATTAAGTATGGTTGTGTCACGAAAGTACCTGCCTTTTTTAGAATGCTTTACGTAAAGTGTATTATTTTACTTAGAAAAAGTCTATTCAGACAGGTCTTCATTCATGAAAAAGAAACATGTCTCATGATAAGATGGAAAAAAAGAGAAAGAGGGAGATACACTTTATGGTTTCAATACAAAAAGGAACGGTTAACGATATTCCTTTCTTAATGGCTGAAAAAAAGAAAATACCGGTAAAGCATTGCCGCTGTTTATTTTTATACATGGATACACAAGTGCCAAAGAACATAATTTACACTTTGCCTATTCCCTCGCCGAAAAAGGATTTCGAGTGATCTTACCAGATGCTCTTCATCATGGGGAACGCATTGTATCAAACCCTCCAAAAAGTATGGATTACGATTTTTGGAATATTGTTCATCAAGGCATCCAGGATGTTAACACAATAATCGACTGGGCTAATGATAACGAACTCGTTGCAGAAGGCCAAATCGCTGTTGGTGGAACTTCAATGGGGGCTATTATTACGTACGGATCACTTGTAAATAACCATGAAATTAATGCTGGATGTGCGCTTATGGGTACACCAGCTCACGAAAAATTTGCAAGGTGGCAAATTGAAAGAATACAAAAAGCTGGTTATGAGATCCCGCTTACTATGAATGAACTTGAGAAATCCATTGCCTTTATCAAGGATTATGATCTTACGATGAATATCGAAAAATTAAACAACAGACCGTTATTTATTTGGCATAGTGAAGTCGATGCTGTTATCCCTTATGAGTTTGCAAAACCATATGTTGAGACCTTAACTAAAAACAGTCAATCCGTTTATATGAACGACAAAACATCAGGTCATAAAGTTTCACGTGCTGCCTATTTAAATGCAGTAGAATGGATCACACAACAATTGAAAGTAAAAAAAGAAACGGTGTAATCATTACCCCGTTTCTTCCAGTTTAAGTCTATATGTTCTTTTTGGCTGATACATATGATCAATTTCGTCGATTTGTTTTTGCAGGGAATGCATGATGCGGAGTGAGAAAACTCCTTGTTCGTTAAATTCTTCTGGGATGTCGGTAATGGTTACTTTATAGCCAGAACGGTGGTAATATTCATAAGAAACCTTCATATGTTCAACATCCTTTCTATAATTTAAAAAAATAATAACAAACTTGTCCTCAAAAGTAAACTGAAAAGTGTTTATTTTCTGAAAATTAATTAAAGGAGGGAATTCTTTGCCTGTTACAAAAAGAACACCACTTCCCGTAGCTGACGCTGTACATAAAATAATGACACATTCAAGATTATGGGGTACAGAGAAAGTACCTCTTACTGAGAGTGATGATCGAATAGTAGCGGAGAATTTAATAGCAACACATGACGTTCCTCCTTTTAACCGTTCCCCTTATGATGGATTTGCTATCTTTTCTGCAGATACGAAGGTTGCTTCCCAAACCAACCCAGTAACGTTAAAAGTAGTTGAGACTATAGGAGCGGGGCATGTCGCATCAAATAGCGTCAAAAGCGGTACTGCAATTCGCATCATGACAGGGGCAAAGATTCCAGAGGGTGCAGACGCTGTAATCATGCTCGAACTTGTAAAAGAAATGACAAATCAAGAAACACCTTATATAGAAATAAAAAGATCTGTAAAAAAAGATGAAAATATCTCTTTCCAAGGTGAAGATACAAAGCAAGGAAAGCTATTAGTGAAAGCAGGTACAAAAATCACACCCGGTATTGTTGCGATTCTTGCGACATTTGGCTATCACCTGGTACCTGTATACAAAAAGCCTGTCGTCGGAATTCTTTCAACAGGAACTGAACTTCTTGATGTACATGAAAATCTTCAGCCTGGAAAGATTAGAAACAGCAATGCTTACATGACCGCAGCACAAGTAAGAGCAATGGGGGCAGAAGTGAAGTTATATCAGCACAGAGAAGATGATTTTGATTCTCTGTATCAAAGTGTAAAAAAATATCTGAAAGAGACAGATATTTTAATCACAACCGGTGGTGTCTCTGTGGGTGACTATGACTATCTTCCTGCGATCTATGAAAAGTTAGGAGCAGAAGTGCTGTTTAATAAGATCGCTATGCGGCCTGGCAGCGTGACAACGGTAGCTGTACACAAAGGCAAATGGCTGTTTGGTCTTTCTGGAAACCCATCAGCTTGCTTTGTAGGTGCTGAACTGTTTGTAAGGCCAGTGATTTTATCAGGCATGAAGATGCATAAACCGCATTGCGCTGTCACAAAAGCCACACTAGCAAGTGATTTTCCTAAACCTAATCCTTTCACTCGGTTTGTAAGAGCTACTTTAACAGAAGAATATGATAGGAAAATCGTGACTCCTGCTGGTCTGGATAAATCGAGCTCCGTCTCATCACTCATTGAAGCAAATTGTCTGATCGTCTTGCCAGGCGGTACAAGAGGGTGGGAAAAAGGAAGTGAGGTTGCTGTTCTTACATGGCATGGAGAAGGGAGTGCATGGCCTTGGAACCACCCGTTATTCTCCAAGTCGTCGGTTACCAAAACAGCGGAAAAACAACCTTAATCACAAAATTGATCAAAAGATTAGAGAAGCACCGTTTACAAACCGGGGTTTTAAAACATCACGGACACGGTGACAGCCTGGAACTTAACGATTTTGGCAAAGACACTGAACGGCATCGCAATGCAGGGGCGTATATAACGAGTGTTACATCAGCAAAAAATTCAATTTTGTCTTTGGATTCAGAGTTATCAATTGATCAAGTAATAGCCATTTATACGGTATTAAAAATGGATTGCATTTTAATAGAGGGATACAAAACATTTCAATACCCAAGAGTAGTGCTATTTCGTGACAATAAAGGTGAAGAAGACCTTTTAAGTCAGTCAGAACATGTTATAGCACGAATACATGATAATCAAATTGAACAAAGCACAGATAACCCTCATTTTTATTGGGCAGAGGAAGAAAAATGGTTAGATTATCTATCGAGTTATATCCTGAAGTGCCATAAGGAGAGAAAAGGATCATGAAACGGTTTAATATTGCGACAGAGCCTATTAATAATCAAGACGTTATTGATCAAGTGGTCCATCATAATGCAGGAGCAATTTCTGTATTTATTGGAACGGTTAGAGAGATGACAGGGGATAAACAAACTAAATTTCTTCATTATGAAGCGTATGTACCAATGGCTGAAAAACAGCTCCAAAAAATTGGAGACGAGATTCAAGAGAAATGGCCGAATGCTATAATTGCTATTACTCATCGAATCGGAACACTTCAAATTTCTGATGTTGCTGTCACAATCGCTGTATCAACTCCTCACCGTCAAGATGCTTTTGAAGCAAGCCGTTACGCGATTGAGCGTATTAAAGAAATTGTTCCAATCTGGAAAAAAGAACATTATACAGATGGAGAAGAGTGGGTTGGCAATCAAAAGGGAACAGAAAGCTATCCTGCTGGTCATCCAGAAGGAGTGGAGAAATAATGGTACACATTTTATTGTTTGCAAGTTTAGCACAGCAAGCAGAAACAGAAAAAGTATCAATTGATGTGGACTCAACCCGATCAGTAGAGGAAATCAGAAGTCTGCTGCAAAATCAGGTGGGACAGCTTAACGGAATTGAACATGCACTCGTTGCAGTGAATGAAGAATATGTAGAGCTTACTGATGAAGTTAAAGATGGTGATACAGTAGCCTTCATTCCGCCTGTTAGTGGTGGCTGATCTATTTTAGAGGCTGTTTTTGTAAACTTTTTGAAAGTAGTTGATTTCCGTTCCAGGTGCTCGCTTTCCGCGGGGCAGGCGGTGAGCCACATTCGTACGTTTCACGTATAAGTGTCTCACCTGTCTAGTTGTAGCGGCTAGCCCCTCGAGGTCAAAAGTTAAATGGCCCACAAGGCAAAGTGCGCCTTGCTAGCTCATTCACCTTTTACTTGTCGGGGCTGAACGAGCCACTTCCACTTTTCGGACTGCCCACCTGTCCCGCAGGAGGCACGCACCTTGCACTCCAATCAACTTGCAAATGATGAGAAATAAAAAGGCAAAAGCTATAATCTTTAAGTAAATAACAAAAAGGAATTTGACTGCAGTTACTCGTCAGATTCCTTTTTGTTTTGCTCAAAACAGGTATAGCATATATTTGATCCATCTATTACGTACCCTTGAAAAAAGCCGTCTGTGCAATATAGGTCTTTACCGCATTTTCCACAAGTGCCCACTAATTCATTCATATCATCATCTCCTTCTCTTTAGTCGATTTGATTTTTTCATACGTGGTAATGCAGAGGCAGGCTGCTTTCTTAACCATTTAAGAAATTTTTTTAAATCAGGAGCATTTCTTAGAGATTCAATAGTAGCGTAAAGTAATGCAAGTTCAGCATTTGTATATAGAAAGTGAATCTGTTTATGACAAGGAATACAAAGATTAGCGGTTTCCGAAAAGCGGCCGCCTTCTTCTTTTGGAATCAAATGATGAACCGTTAATTCGACGGGTTCTCTTCTGCAAAGCTCACATGTACCTTTCTCCACTTATTTTTCAATCCCTTCACAATTGTAATTAGGCACAAGTACCATCTTCTTTTTCTTTGAATAGGATGTGGTAAAAGGAGGGGGTAATATGTATCCACAACCATATCCGTTTGGAGGATCACAAAACTTCGGAGTGCAGTCAGCAGGAATGGGCCGTTCACCGTTTAAAAAAATATATAAAACATGTATGAAAAACAGAAACCAGCATGTTCAATTAATGTTGATGGATGGTATAACATATACGGGATTTATTGAGTATGTTGATCAGCAGAACGTTTATTTTGCGATACCGTATGTTGAAAAGCAGCAAGAAAACCGTAATCAAGACGCTCAGTATGATGTTAGAAACTATCAGATCTATCGTTGTGTGTTTCCGCTGCATGCCGTAGCGGGAGTTAATGGAGCATATTAGGCAAATTTTTGTTGTTATTACTTCTTTTTTTTAGCAAGTGTTATCGAGCGAACCGCGGGTAACCTATAAAAGAAAGGAGGGTACATCAAATGGGGCAGAACAAACATTTTAAACATGGTCAAAAAGCACCGAATAATGGGATGTATGTTGAGATCGGTGAGACAGGAAGCATGGTAAATGATCCACAGCAGATTCATTTATCAGCAGGTGACCGTTTTCCGGAAACAACAAACCATAATCGCGTGTGGTCATATAAAAGAAAGCCATAACAAAAATAAAAACCCGGAAACAGTCCGGGTTTTTATCTTATATCTCTTCGCTTTTTGCTGGCAGTAATTCACCTAATACAGAAATAACGACTGTAAATACTACTCCGAAAATAGAAGCTTTTACAAAATCGAATGTTCCGCCTTGCATTGAAACAAGCACATAAAAAATCATATTGCTTAATAATAAAGACCAAATTAACGTCCAAATATAACGCATGCTACATTCACCTCTTTATGTAAACGAATTCTTTACCCTTCTGTATAGTAACAAAAGTTGAGATAAAGGGAAAGATTCTTTCTGTATTTTATCTAACATTATGTCATAAATGTTAATAATTTTCATAAATTGTTCATGCTTAACAGGATAAAGTGCATGAACAAAGAAGAAGGTACATAAACCAACATGCTGAACACTTTCATGTGCAAAATAAAGGAGGTAAAAAAATGGAGCAAAAGTGGGAGGAATTAAAGGCGTTGGAAGAACAAGATGAAAAGAACTTGACTCAACAAGGAAAAGAAACGTTAGAACAGCTTAAAAAAGAGCTCGATTCTTAAAACTTAGGCATATAACTTTAGCTAAAAATTTTCCCCTGCATACATTAGATAAGAAAAGCAAATGCGAGGGGAGAATAGTGAGTATCGATAAACGCACTTTCCAAATTGATAATCAATGGAATATCATACATCTACCAGAGCAGCCGAATGGTTTTGCAGTTATGATCATCGGCGATTGCAGCCATTATGTTGATGAATATACAAGTCTTTGGAAACAAAACACTGAACGCGCTAACCTCATACAATCCCTCAAAAATCAAGGATACACCATATTTTATTCTAACTTATATGGAAGACATTGGGGCAGTCCTGCATCAGTAATACTTGCAAAGAGACTATACCATTATGTAATGAAACATGAAATCTTAAATCCCAATATACATTTGATCGCGGAGGGCATGGGTTCGCTCGTTGCACTGCGACTTATGGAGGACATGGAAAATCAAATTCGTTCCGCCCTTTTTATTAATCCTTGTATAGATTTAAAGCATCATTTTAACCATGAAAGACAAAACCGTTTATTCTTTAAAAGGCTGATAAGAGAAATTAGTTCCGCTTATCAAACACAAGTAGATGATGTAGAGCTTCTTATTGACAGTCTTCCTTCCATAAAAGATCTTAAAGCAAAAACTCCGGTTCAAATATGGCATGCCGCAAGAGGTGTAGCTTTTAATTTCAAAGATCACAGCAGGTCATACGAAAAGAGAAGACTAGATATTCATGCCCCGATTACCCTTTCCATTCATGTACCTGAAACGACATTCAATCCAGCCAGGGCATTTCAAGCGTTTTTTAAAAATCATGAAAAAGTGTTATGAACCTCATTGAAAAGAAGTAATCAATGAGGTTTTTGTGTGGAAAAAAAGTATCGTATTCTTAGGAGCTTCCCCATAGGATAGTAAGAGGAGAAAAATGGAACTGGAGGCTCTTACATGAAAAAGGCATTTGTAACAGGAGCGGCAGGTTTTATCGGTTATCATTTGTGCAGCCGTTTATTGGATGAAGAAGTTGATGTAGTCGGCATAGATATGGCAGCTTCTCCAGACCGGATAGACTATATTGCACGTCACGCTGGATTTCAATACCTTCCTATGGATATTAATGAAGCCGACCTTCAGCCTCACACTAACGGATGTGATGTAATCTTTCACCTGGCTTGTTCAGTCAAACCTACTGCACCGTGGGCAAATATAGAGGATGAAGTACAAAGGCATGTTTCTGTATTGAAAAAAGTGGCTTCATTTGCGAATAGTCAAACAAAACTTGTATACGTTTCCTCGTATGATGTATATGGCAAAAGACAAGGTGATGTTCTTGAAACTTCCCCTAAAAATCCAGAAACCTTGTTTGGACTTATCAAGCTAACAGAAGAAAATATGGTGAAACAGTTAGCCGAACAGTACGATTTTCCGTTTGTAATAATGCGGTTACCAACAGTATATGGACCAGGGCAGCCAGAGCATCATACGTACCAGCAAGTGATATCGATAGAAGATCAGGATCAGGAAAGAAGTGAGTCCATTTCAAAAGATTCGATTACAGAAGACGTGTTATTCGTTGACGATGCAGCTGAGGCGCTGTACTTAGCCGGAAAGTCCCCAGCAAAGAACGAAATCTATAACATTTCAAGCGGAAACCCAAACCAGTGGTTGGAAGGCTTGACCGAATTAAAAGCAGATAAATTATCATTTAAAGAAAAAAGAAAGATGAGGATTAAAGGTGAAAAAGCTGAAGCGGAACTTGGATTTCGAGCAAAGACGAAAATAAAAGAAGGCATCATGAAGCAGATCATGCATTTTAGAAACAAAAACAAAAAATCAAAGCCGAATTCAAAAGAAATATAGCTGTAAAGGTGCTCTTGAAGATTTCGGGAGCACCTATTTTGATTTTGTGGGGCTATAATTGTAAATTGTTTAGGGTATATAGTTGGTGAATCGGTGTCGAGGTATGTCGACTCGCCGATAAATGAGCAAAACTCGCTGTAATTCTTTCGAAATTTCTAGGATTATTCCGGAAATTTCTTGAATAAATTATCCGAATACCCTAGCCAGTATTAGTGAAGGGATAACAAAACGGTCAGCATTTATAATGAAATTTAATCACAAAACATTTGTCCATCACTCACTTTTCTTTATAATAGAAAGCGGGTTAATAATCCGTGTACATATAGAAAGGGAGGATCTTAAAAAATGGATACAGAACGCAACATGAAATTTATGCAGATCGCTATGAGTAATCTGCCTGAAGCACAAGCATTTCTTGAGAAAAAAGGAATTGAGCTAGGTATGGAAGATGTTCAGCCGATGCTTCAGCTTTTGATGAATGTGATGAACGACGCTTACGAACTTGGTAAAGAAGAGAATAAGTAAACATAAGAAAAAGCCAGCCCGTGTCGGGTTGGCTTTTTTACTTCTTTTTAAACGCAGAGAAGATAGGTGAGATCTGTTGTGCGACTTTAACGGATTGATCGATAACGGCGAAAATTTTATTATAATCCAGTGAGCCTTCCTGCGTTCTGAAAGAATGTAAAAATGGGCGAGGCATTGGTTGGTGAAAAGGTACAGGCATGCCTCTGAATCCAGGGCCACCAAAATGTTGTGGAGGTGGGAAACCTTGTTGCATATGCTGATGCTGATTATGGCCCATAGGGAAACGTCCAGGAAACTGCGGAGGATACATTGGCTGCTGTCTAGCTTGAGGATTATGCATGTTGAACCACTCCTAGTATCAATTTCACTAAACTTACATTTTTCTTCCATACAGGATATGCCCTAAGCACTGTATTGGTGAAAGAAAAGAACTTTAACTAGACAAATTCATATAGATAACATAAAATTAGTACCAGGTCATAATAATTGATATAAACTATTTAAAATTTTTAAGCCAAAGGGGTAATGTTATGAATGCAGGAATCATTGGGATGGGCAGCTATATCCCGGAAAAAATTCTAGCGAACTCCGACCTGGAAAAAATGGTAGATACAAACGACGAGTGGATTCGGACTCGAACAGGAATCGTAGAACGTAGAATTGCAGAAGAATCAATGACAACATCTCATATGGCTCGATTTGCAGCTGAAGATGCACTGAAAGATGCAGGTATTTCAGCAGAAGAGATCGATCTTATTGTTGTAGCTACAGTTACACCAGATAATCCTTTTCCTTCAGTTGCTTGCCAGCTCCAAGATTATTTAGGTGCCAAAAACGCTGTTGGAATGGATGTCAGCGCAGCTTGTGCTGGGTTTATTTACGGCTTGGTCGTAGCAAAGCAATTTATTGAAACGGGCACGTACAAAAATGTTCTAGTCGTTGGTGCTGAAAAGCTATCAAAGATTACAGACTGGAAAGATCGTAATACAGCTGTACTTTTTGGAGATGGAGCAGGTGCTGCAGTTCTATCTAAGGTGAGTGAAGGAAGAGGTATTCTTTCATTTGAGCTTGGATCTGACGGAACAGGTGCAAAACATCTTTATCAAAATGAATTTATCCATATGAACGGACGCGAAGTTTTTAAATTTGCAGTGCGGCAAATGGGTGAGTCATCACTGAATGTAGTTCATAAAGCAGGGCTTACTAAAGAAGACGTTGACTTTTTAATACCACATCAAGCTAATATTAGAATTATGGAAGCATCAAGAGAAAGATTAGAACTACCGAAAGAAAAAATGGTCATGACGATCGATCGCTTTGGCAATACGTCATCAGCATCCATTCCGATGGCATTAAAAGAAGCACTAAAAGATGGTAGAATAAAAGAAGATCATACAATCGTACTTGTTGGATTCGGTGGCGGACTTACTTGGGGTGCTGTTGCGCTTCGCTGGGGAAGATAAGCCCTAACTAACAATGATGTACAAAGGAGAGTTGGTTTTACAATGAAAAAAAGAGTAGTCGTAACAGGCATGGGAGCCGTAACTCCTCTTGGAAACAGTGTAGAAGAAACATGGAAAAAGATTGTTGAAGGTCAAAGCGGGGTAGGTCCGCTTACAAGAAGAGACTCTGAAAAGTTTCCTGTAAAAGTTGCCGCAGAAGCAACAGAATTTAACCCGGAAGATTTTATGGATAAAAGAGAAGCACGCCGAATGGATCGTTTTACACAATTTGCTGTTGCTGCGTCTATCATGGCTGTTAAAGATGCAAATTTAGATATCACTGAAGAAATCGCTCCGCGCGTAGGTGTGTGGATTGGTTCTGGTATTGGTGGAATGGATACACATGAAGAGCAGTTTCGTATTTTTGAAGCAAAAGGGGTTAGACGTGTAAGTCCATTCTTCGTACCGATGATGATTCCGGACATGGCTTCAGGCCAAGTTTCAATTACAATTGGTGCAAAAGGAATGAACTCTTGTACGGTAACAGCTTGTGCTTC
>NZ_JARUHH010000011.1:0-88426 GCF_043558025.1 Fictibacillus sp. UD | reverse complement strand
GAGGGCATTGAAGAGATGTTTTCTTCAATGGGAGCGTCTGTCATACAAGGTGGACAAACTATGAATCCGAGTACGGAGGATATTGTTAAAGCCATTTCTGAGGTTAATGCTGAAAAGGTATTTATTCTTCCAAACAACTCAAACATTATTATGGCATCTGAACAGGCTGCCAGTGTGGTTGAGCAGGAAGTGGTAATTATCCGTACCAAAACCGTACCACAAGGAATTGCTTCTATCCTAGCTTTTAATCCTTCTGCTGATATGAAGGAAAATGAGAAGAAGATGAATGAAGCGATCTCCTCAGTGAAATCTGGACAAGTAACCTATGCGGTTCGAGATACTTCGATTGATGGTGTCGAAATCGCAAAAGGTGATTTCATGGGAATCTCTGAAGGGAAAATTATCTCTTCAAAGACTGACAAACAAGAAGTGACGAAAGAACTTCTAACGAAGATGTTAGATGAAGATTCAGAGATCGTAACGATTATTTACGGTGAAGATAGTTCGGAAGAAGAAGCACAGGAACTTGCTGAGTTTATTGAAGAAAAGTTTCCAGATGCTGAAGCTGAGATTCATAACGGAAAACAGCCGATCTATTCATTCATTTTGTCAGTAGAGTAAAAATGAAAAGTATTCTCTCTTAAACTTAAAGTATGATAAAGTTAAGAGAGGATACTTATTTTATTGGGAAAAAACGCATTTGAAGGAGATCGTCATGAAATATAAAAGTGTGTTTGATATTATCGGTCCCATTATGATTGGACCGTCTAGTTCGCATACAGCTGGTGCTGCAAGGATTGGAAGAGTTGCAAGGAGCCTGTTTGGGAGAAAACCAAAATATGCAACGATTTCTTTTTATGGCTCGTTTGCAAAAACCTATAGAGGTCACGGGACAGATGTAGCGATTGTTGGTGGAATTCTAGATTATGACACTTTCGACACTAGGATTGTGGATGCGCTTACAATCGCAAAACAAGAAGGAATCAAAGTAACGATGACTGCTGAAGATGCAGTTACAGACCATCCGAATACAGCTCGAGTCATCATTGGTGATGAGAACGACAAGATTGAGGTTGTTGGAATTTCAATCGGTGGCGGAAAAATCGAGATTACCGAATTGAACGGTTTCGCTTTAAGGCTGTCTGGAAATCATCCTGCTCTTCTAATTGTGCATAATGATAAATACGGAGCGATTGCAGGAGTCGCAAATATTTTAGCTAAGCATGAAATCAATATCGGTCATATGGAAGTATCGCGAAAAGAAAAAGGGAAAGAAGCACTGATGGTTATTGAAATCGATCAAAATGCCGATAACATCATCATTGATGAATTAAGTTCTCTCCCGATCGTTCAACAAGTAGTAAAGATACACGATTAAGAGGTGAGAAGAATGTTTCGTAATGTAGCTGAATTAATAGAATTAGCTGTATCAAAAAAATGTAAAATCTCTGAGATTATGATCCAGCAAGAAATGGATGTAACGGGCCGTTCAAGAGAAGAAGTTCTTGGATTCATGGACAGAAATTTAAAAGTTATGGAAGAAGCAGTATTGCGCGGAATTACAGAAGATGTGAAGTCTCATTCTGGTTTAACTGGTGGTGACGGTAAGCTTCTTCAAACGTACATTAAATCAGGTAAATCTCTTTCTGGTGAATTGATGCTTGATGCTGTGAGTAAAGCGATGGCTACAAACGAAGTGAATGCAGCGATGGGTACTATCTGTGCAACACCGACAGCTGGATCTGCAGGGGTTGTTCCTGGTACGTTGTTTGCACTAAAAGAAAAATTGAATCCAACACGTGAACAGATGATTGAATACTTGTTCGCCGCTGGAGCATTTGGCTTTGTTGTTGCAAACAATGCATCAATTTCTGGAGCTGCTGGAGGATGTCAAGCAGAAGTAGGATCAGCAACAGGTATGGCAGCCGCCGCGATCGTTGAACTAGCAGGGGGAACACCTTCTCAATCTGCTGAAGCAATGGCTATCGCTTTAAAGAACATGCTAGGGCTCGTATGTGATCCGGTAGCAGGCCTTGTAGAAGTTCCATGTGTGAAAAGAAACGCGATGGGTGCAAGCAACGCGATCGTTGCTGCTGATATGGCTCTTGCGGGTATTGTTAGCCGTATTCCATGTGACGAAGTAATCGATGCGATGTATAAAATTGGTCTGACGATGCCATCAGCACTCAGGGAGACTGCACAGGGCGGTTTAGCAGCTACTCCTACAGGAAGAGAGCTCGAGGCAAAAATCTTTGGCATACCGCTAAACGAGAAGTAAGAGATGCTGACTCAATCCATTACAACCGTTACGGGAATAGGGGAAAAGAAAGCGGAAGAATTAGCAAGCATGGGTATTCATTCTGTCGAAGATCTTTTAGAATATTTGCCTTATCGATATGAAGATTACCAAAAGAAAGATTTAGCAGAGATTGCGCACGATGAAAAAGCAACGATCGAAGGGAAGGTTCACTCAGAACCTTCTCTGCGTTATTTTCCGAAGAAAAAATCCAGACTATCTTTTAAAATGTTGATTGGGAAGTATTTAATTACGGCTACTATTTTTAACAGACCTTTCTTAAAGAATCAAATATCATTAGGTCAGACATTAACAGTAACCGGCAAGTGGGATCGCAATAAAATGACTCTAACTGTAAGTGATGTGCATTTTGGAGCATTTTCAGATGACCGAAAAATTGAACCTGTCTATTCAGTTAAAGGATCTCTTTATGGAAAGACGATGCGTAAAATCATCGATCAAGCGTTTCGTCAATTTTCAGGATTGATTGAGGATCCGATTCCGAAAGAACTGCGAGATACATACCGTCTGCCTGATAAAGAATCCGCTCTAAAAATGATGCACTTTCCTGAAAGCTTTCAAGTCTTAAAAGCCGGAAGAAGAAGACTTGCATATGAAGAGTTGTTACTTTTCCAATTAAAGATGCAGATCTTTCGAAAATGGAACAGGCAGCAGTCAGAAGGAGCATCGCTAAAGTTTGACAGGGAAGAAGTTGACGCGTTTACTCGTTCTTTGCCGTTTCAATTAACAGAGGCGCAGCAAAGAGTAGTAGAAGAAATTTTAAGAGATTTATCTGACACAAGCCGTATGAACAGACTCCTTCAAGGAGATGTAGGTTCAGGGAAAACAGTTGTTGCTGCCATTGCTCTTTATGCAGCGGTTACAGCTAACAAACAAGGGGCATTGATGGTGCCTACGGAAATTCTCGCTGAACAGCATTTTCAATCATTAAAAGAACTCTTCGCCCCTTTTGGAATATCAATTGCCCTTTTAACTTCTTCTGTAAAAGGAAAACTTCGCAAAGAAACATTGAGTCTTTTAAGCCAAGGTGAGATTCAGATCATGGTCGGTACGCATGCTCTTATACAGGACGAAGTGAATTTCAATAACTTGGGCCTTGTAATTACGGACGAACAGCATCGATTTGGAGTAAACCAAAGAAGGGTGCTGAGGGAAAAAGGAGAAAGCCCAGACGTGCTCTTTATGACGGCAACTCCCATACCGAGAACGCTTGCTATATCAGCGTTTGGAGATATGGATGTTTCAACGATTGATATTATGCCGGCCGGGAGAAAGCCGATCATCACCCATTGGGCTAAACATGGAATGTTAGACCGCGTTCTTGATTTTATAAGAAAAGAAATCGAGAACGGAAGACAGGCATATGTCATTTGTCCTTTAATTGAGGAATCTGAAAAAGTCGATGTTCAAAATGCGATAGATGTTCATGCACAATTGAGCAGCTACTTTCAAACATATGATGTTGGTTTGATGCACGGCAGGCTCCATCCATCGGAGAAAGATGAAGTGATGAGAAGGTTTGCGGCGAATGTATGCCAAGTTCTTGTTTCAACTACCGTTGTCGAAGTTGGAGTCAATGTGCCTAATGCTACAGTCATGGTCATTTATGACGCGGAAAGATTTGGATTATCGCAGCTTCATCAGCTAAGAGGCCGGGTTGGCCGGGGCAGTGAACAATCTTATTGTGTTCTTATCGCTGACCCGAAAACGGAAGAAGGGCAAGAGCGAATGAGGATCATGACAGAAACGATAAACGGATTTGAGCTCTCGGAGAAAGATTTAGAGCTTCGAGGACCTGGAGATTTCTTTGGAAACAAACAAAGTGGTGTTCCCAACTTTAAAGTAGCAGATCTTGTTCACGATTATCGCATTCTTGAAACGGCTAGGAACGATGCTGCAAGGCTAGTAAATACAGATGAATTCTGGAACGATGATTCTTATGAGCCAATTAGAGAGATATTAACTAGGCAAGGTGTTCTTGATAAAGAAAGACTAGATTAATCTTGAAAGAAAAGAACTGATACTATATACTACTATTAGTACCAGCTCTTAATAGCAGAAAGATAATGATGCAGGTACGCGTAATGCGATACCTGCTTTTCTACGCGCTGCATATGGACTCAACTATCTTTCTCATAAATGAGACCTTTGTATGGAAGAAGGAAAAAATTTATGAAAAAACCAAAAAAAGAGCGGCAAGAGCTGCTAAGAGAGACAATTAAAATAACTCCTTTTATTACAGATGAAGAATTGGCAGATAAATTCAGCGTCAGTGTTCAGACGATCAGGCTTGACCGCCTTGAGCTTTCAATTCCTGAACTCAGGGAAAGAATTAAGTCTGTTGCCGAAACAAAACTGGATGATGTTAAAGCTCTGCCGATTGAAGAGGTTATAGGAGAGATCATTGACCTTCAACTCGATGAATCAGCAATTTCAATTTTAGACATAAAAGAAGAGCATGTATTTTCACGTAATAAGATTGCAAGAGGACATCACGTGTTCGCTCAAGCCAATTCACTTGCTGTGGCGATCATTAATGATGAACTTGCACTGACTGCAAAGGCCAACATTCGTTTTTCTCGTACGGTTAGAGTAGGAGAAAGAATAATTGCCAAGGCTAGAGTAAGAGAAACGGGTTCAGAGAGAACGATTGTAGAAGTAAACAGTTATGTTGAAAAAGAGCTTGTTTTTAATGGCGAATTTACGATGTACAGATCAACACTTGATACAAAGGAAGGAAGTTAATTCAGCATGAATATCGCGATTGATGCAATGGGCGGCGACAACGCACCACAGGAGATCGTTAAAGGTGCCTTGCTTGCTGTTGAACAATACCCAGAGCTCTCCATTACACTAGTAGGAGACCAGGATCAAATTAAAAAGTATTTGCCAGAGAATCACTCATTCAACATTATACATACGGTTGAAGTGATTGAAACATCTGAAGAACCTGTGCGTGCCGTTCGCCGCAAAAAGAATTCATCAATGGTTCTAGCTGCAAATGAAGTGAAAACTGGAAAAGCGGATGCATATATCTCTGCTGGCAATACAGGTGCTTTGATGGCAAGCGGATTATTTTACGTTGGACGTATTAAAGGTATTGAAAGACCAGCGTTATCGCCTACGCTGCCTACATTGGATGGTAATGGATTTTTGTTCTTAGATGTAGGAGCTAATATGGATGCGAAACCAGAACATCTTTTACAGTATGCACTGATGGGTTCGGTCTATTGGCAGCAAGTTAGAGGTGTTGATAAGCCAAGAGTCGGTCTGTTAAACGTTGGAACAGAGAGCGAAAAAGGAAATGCTCTAACAAAAGCGGCATTTCCCTTATTGCAAGAAGCAGATATTAACTTTGTCGGAAATATAGAATCAAGAGATTTGTTAATGGGTGCTGCGGATGTAGTAGTTTGTGATGGTTTTGCTGGAAACCTGGTGCTTAAATCTATTGAAGGAACCGCGATCAGTATGTTTTCCATGATAAAAGAACAGCTTACATCAAGCTTCACATCTAAGCTTGCAGCAGGCGTACTAAAACCTAAACTTCGCGGAATTAAAGATAAACTTGATTATACGGAGTACGGTGGGGCAGGATTATTCGGTCTTGCAGCGCCAGTTATTAAAGCTCACGGTTCTTCAAATGCTAATGCTGTGTTAAATGCCATTAGGCAAACAAAGAACATGGTAGAGAAGAACGTTGTAAGCACAATTCAAAATCATATACAATCTGATAATCAAAAGGAGGATTAACGGATGGGTAAAATTGCCTTTCTTTTTCCTGGACAAGGTTCTCAATTTGTAGGTATGGGTAAAGAGTTAATTCATCAAGAATCCTCAGCTAAAGCTATATTTGAGAAAGCAGACGAAAAGCTTGGTATGAACCTTTCAAAGATCATATTTGAAGGTCCAGAAGACATTTTAAAGAAAACAGAAAACACACAGCCTGCATTATTAACTGTTTCAACTGCTGTTCTAGAAGTGTTAAAGCAGCATGGAATTACACCTGATTTTGTAGCTGGACATAGCCTTGGTGAGTATTCGGCACTGGTTGCTGCAGGGAGTCTGTCTTTTGAAGACGCTGTATATGCTGTAAGAAATCGAGGTCTGTTAATGGAAGAAGCGGTTCCTGCGGGAGTAGGAACTATGGCTGCTGTAATTGGATTTGATCAAGAGCGTTTAGAAGCCATAACTGCAGAAGTTTCAACTGGAGGCGAGAGCGTTCAAGTTGCGAATTTGAATTGCCCGGGACAGATTGTTATCTCCGGGACAGTAGGCGGGGTTGAAAAAGCGAGTGCTTTAGCAAAAGAAGAAGGAGCAAAAGTCATTCCACTTCAAGTAAGCGGTCCTTTTCACTCATCACTTATGAAACCTGCAGCTGAAAAATTCCAAGAAGTCTTGGATCAGGTTGCAATTAACGATGCTAAAACACCTGTAATTGCAAATGTAACCGCGAAATCTATTACGTCTAAAGAAGATATTAAACATAAGCTGATCGAACAGCTGTATTCACCTGTGCGCTGGGAAGAAACAGTGAGAGAGCTGATGGAACAAGGTGTAGATACTTTTGTGGAGATCGGACCAGGAAAAGTATTGTCTGGGCTTGTGAAGAAGGTAAATAGAAGAGCAACTGTTATTGCAGTTGGTGACTTGGAAACGATTCAGTCTGCTGTAGAAAAACTGAAAGGAGAATCTGTTGATGCTGGAAAATAAATCAGTTTTAGTTACAGGTGCTTCCCGCGGGATTGGACGTGCGATTGCCCTTTATTTTGCAAGAAAAGGAGCAAAAGTAGCTGTCAATTATTCTGGCAGTGAAGCGAAAGCAAATGAAGTAGTAGAAGAAATTAAAGCAAATGGGGGAACAGCATTTGCTATAAAAGCAGATATCTCTTCTTCTGATGATGTAACAAATATGGTTAAGACGGTTGTCAGTGAATTTGGAAGTCTTGACGTGCTTGTAAACAACGCAGGAATTACGAGAGATAATCTATTAATGAGAATGAAAGAAGAAGATTGGGACGCTGTTATAAATACAAACCTAAAAGGTGTGTTTCTAACAACAAAAGCAGTTACAAGACAGATGATGAAGCAAAGACAAGGACGCATCATCAACATTGCGTCAATTGTTGGAGTATCAGGAAACGCTGGTCAAGCGAATTATGTTGCCGCAAAAGCAGGTGTGATCGGTCTTACAAAAACGGCAGCTAAAGAACTTTCTTCTAGAGGAATTACAGTCAATGCGATCGCTCCGGGCTTCATTGAGACTGATATGACTGGAAAATTAGAAGAAGGTATTAAGGAAGATATGTTAAGAAACATTCCGCTTGCACGTTTTGGACAGCCGGATGATATTGCTGCAGCTGCTGCCTTTTTAGCAAGTGACGCAAGCTCATACATTACTGGCCAGACCCTTCATGTTGACGGCGGAATGGTGATGTAAATCCTAAGAAAGATGTCTTTTAAAAGACTCTAAATCCCTCTAGTTTTTTAAAGGGAAAAAGCATATACTAATGAAAGGAGGTGACACACAAAATGGCAGACGTTTTAGATAGAGTTTCAAAGATTGTTGTGGACCGTTTAGGTGTTGACGCATCTGAGGTTAAACCTGAAGCTTCCTTTAAAGAAGATCTAGGTGCTGACTCTCTTGATGTAGTAGAATTAGTAATGGAACTTGAAGATGAGTTCGAACTAGAAATTTCTGATGAAGATGCTGAGAAAATTGCAACTGTCGGTGACGTTGTAAATTACATAAACAGCAAACAATAAGTGTATGACGGATAAAGTCCCGTGTAAATTAGCGGGGCTTTCTTCCCTTTTAAGAGCAAAAAACAAATTTAAGCAAAATAGCCCTTTTACGAGATTTTTGGAGGAAGTTTATGAAAGGTTCAAAACAACATTCAACACAAAAGAAAACGGTGAAAAACCGGTTTAAATCCGCTTCCAAAAAGGGCATGGATGACAAGGTACGCATTCAGAAAGTTGCCCCGGTTCAGGAGCGTTTAAGCATTAAATTTGAAAATGAAAAACTGTTAGCTCAAGCATTTACGCATTCATCATATGTGAATGAGCATCGAGGAAGAACATTCGAGGATAATGAAAGACTTGAATTTCTCGGTGATGCCGTTCTGGAATTGACCATTTCTCAATATCTATACAGCAAATTTACTAATATGAGTGAAGGAGAACTTACAAAATTAAGAGCAGCGATCGTCTGTGAACCATCCTTAGTTTTGTTTGCAAATGACCTTCATTTCGGAGATTTTGTACTATTGGGAAAAGGTGAAGAGAATACTGGAGGAAGATCTAGACCAGCTCTTTTAGCAGATGTATTTGAAGCATTTATCGGAGCTTTATACCTTGATCAAGGGCTCGAAAAAGTAAAAGAGTTTTTAAATCAGTATGTGGTGCCCCGAATAAACGAAGGTGCTTTTTCTCATGTGATGGATTTTAAAAGCCAGTTACAAGAATATGTTCAGCGTGAAGGATTAGGTCATATCGATTATAGAATCATTCAGGAAAAAGGACCGGCACATAACAGGGAGTTTGTGTCTGAAGTTAGATTAAATGAAGCTAGTTTTGGAATCGGATATGGAAGATCTAAAAAGGAAGCTGAACAGCACGCAGCACAGGAAGCAATTGAGAAAGTTGCTAAAAAAAGCTAAACAAAACCCCCTTTAAATTGGCCCTTTGCCGTTTAAGGGGGGTTCTGTTATTTTGTTTTAAGCGATGCGAGTTCTTCTACGATTCCTTCCATGTCTCGAATGCTGAAGGATGGCATCTTCATTACCATGTCATATAGTTCTTTGATCTCATCGTACTTTGATAATTCATAGTCTTCTGGTTGAATAAGTCCGCTGTTAACAAGCTGTAGTTTCTTTTTTAATCCTTCAATCATAAATGATAAGTTTTCATGATTATGAGTTGTCAAGTCCATGAATGGGGCTCCTTTATTTACACAAATTTTCATGTGAGATTTGAATCGATCACATGACAGGTTTCTAAACACACTTCATTTTAGCACACTGCAATCTTTGTGACTATGTGAGAGTGAATCTATGATAAAATATAAAGGTTAGAGAATGAAATACATATCTCAAAAAATTAAAATCTGGTAAACATAAAGCTGGAATAAAGGGGGATTTAAAGATGTTCCTCAAACGAATTGATGTAGCAGGATTTAAATCATTTGCAGAGCGGATACAAGTTGAATTTGTACAAGGGGTTACGGCTGTGGTCGGCCCAAATGGAAGCGGCAAAAGCAACATTTCAGATGCTGTACGCTGGGTTCTTGGTGAGCAGTCAGCTAAGTCATTGCGCGGATCTAAAATGGAAGATATCATCTTCGCAGGAAGTGATAATCGCAAAGCCTTAAATGTAGCGGAAGTCACACTTACATTAGATAACGAAGATCAGCATCTGCCGCTCGATTATAATGAAATATCTATTACAAGACGAGTGTTTCGTTCAGGTGACAGTGAATACTTAATTAATAAACAACAATGCCGTTTAAAAGATATTGTTGAGCTTTTTATGGATTCGGGGTTAGGAAGAGAAGCTTTTTCTATAATCGGACAAGGGCGTGTTGAAGAAATCTTAAGCAGCAAGTCTGATGAACGAAGAAAGATTTTTGAAGAAGCAGCGGGTGTATTAAAGTACAAATCCCGTAAGCAAAAAGCGGAGGCTAAACTTTCAGAAACGCAGGAGAATCTGAATCGTGTTGAAGATATACTTCATGAACTCGATACCCAAGTTGAACCTCTTAAAATTCAAGCATCGATCGCAAAGGATTACCTCGAGAAAAAAGAAGAGCTTGAAGTCGTAGAAACTGCTGTGCTTGTTCAAGAAATTGAAGATCTGCACTTTCGGTGGGAAAAACAAAAAACTCTAGTAGCCGAACTGCAAAGACAAGAAGCTGACCTATCGGTAAAAGTAAAACAAGGTGAAACAACCATTGAACGTGCAAGGCTTGACATGCAAGCGATGGATGAATCAATAGACGAATTGCAAGGTGCCCTTCTTTTAGCTAGTGAAACCTTAGAAAAGCTTGAAGGAAAAAAGGAAGTCTTAAAAGAACGCAAAAAGAATTACGTTCAAAATAAAACTTCACTCTTAGAACAGATTCAGCAGCTAAAGACCAAAAAAGAAGATTTAAAAACACAATTGGTTGCTGAAAATGAAACGTTGCAGATGAAAGAAAAAGAGTTGAAAAACGTTAAAAAGCAAGTGAAAGATGAAGAAAGCCGATTATCTGTATTAGAAATGGATGTAGAAGCTGAACTTGAAAAACTAAAGAGTGATTATTTTGAGCGTCTAAATGAACAAACAACGATTAAAAACGAGATGCGTTATATTGAGGATCAAGCTAAGCTCCAAAGTTTTAAAAGCAATCGTCTCGATGAGGAAAACACAAAATTTTTAGAGCAAAGAGAAGAGCTGAAGGCAACTAAACAAGAAGCAGAAGCAGCATATAAAAAAGCGGAAAAAGATCTGAAATTAAAACAAGAAGAATACCAATCTTTAAAAACTGAAATCTCAGTAGAAGATCAAGAGAACCGTGGCCTTCAAGAGAAATTGTACCAGGCTTATCAGTTTATACAGCAGTTTAAATCTAAAAAAGAAATGCTCGAATCTATGCAAGATGAGTACGCTGGATTTATGCAAGGCGTTAAGGAAGTGCTGAAAGCCAAACAAACTAAATTAGCCGGAATAGAAGGCGCTGTGGCTGAACTTCTGACTGTACCGTCTGAAATAGAAACGGCAATTGAAACAGCACTAGGAGCTTCCATGCAGCATATCGTTGTGGATCACGAGCAGAATGCAATGAAAGCTATTCAATACTTAAAACAATCAAGAGCAGGAAGAGCGACATTCCTGCCATTAAATGTTATAAAAAGCCGTTACGTCTCAAGTGCTGATGTCCAGCAAGCAAGTTCTGTAGATTCATTCGTAGGCATCGCTTCAAACCTTGTTCAGTTTGATCAAAAGTATAATAATATCGTCGGTAACTTATTAGGTAACATTATTATTTCTAAAGATTTAGCGGGTGCCAACGCAATTGCAAAACAGGTGAACTACCGGTATCGAATTGTAACACTTGAAGGTGATGTAGTTTCTCCAGGTGGATCGATGTCTGGAGGTAGCTTAAAACAAAAAAGCAGTTCCTTATTAAGCAGGCAAAGAGAAGTAGATTCACTTACCGAGAAAATTACAACCATGGAAAAGCAAACGCTTCAGTTAGAAGAAAAAGTTTCTGAACTGCGAAATAAAATTTCAAAGAAAAAAGATAAGCTTGAAACACTTCAAACGGAAGGTGAGTTTTTAAGAGAACAAGAGCAAGAACTCAAATCTTCTTTAAGGGAAGTAGAAATTCAGGAAAAAAGCTTAAATGACAGGCTTCAGTTATATGACCGAGAAAAACACTCTTTTGAAACGGAGAAATCTGCTGCTGATACTAGGATTGTTGATCTGCAAAGTAAACTCGATGCTGCTGTAAAATCCGGAAAAGAACTTGAAGAAACAATCGCAGATTTAACTGAGAAAAAGAAGAGTAATCAGAGTTCAAAAGAAGAACTAAGAGAAACGCTGACCTTATTAAAAATAAAGGCAGCCGAACTAGAACAGCAAGTTGTTAACCAAAGAGAAAAAAGCTCAAGGATACAAGAAGAGTTTCAGAATGTTGAAAGCAAGAGCAAGGAAACAGAAGAAGACTATTGGCTTCTTGAAGAGGAAATGAATTCTAGCTCATCAGGGGAAGATTCTCTTGATGAACAAATCCAACAAAGAAGACATGAAAAAAATAACGCTGTTAAACTAATCGCTGAGAGAAGAAAAGAGCGAACAGAATCATTCCAATCCATTGAAAGTATGGAAATCGGATTAAAAGAAGCAAAGCGACAATATAAACAGTTGAGTGATGGTCTAAAAACCGAAGAAGTCAGCATTAATAGACTTGATGTTGAATTAGAATCAAGACTTACTCATCTTCGAGAAGAATATGAGCTTTCCTATGAAGGAGCAAAACAAAAACACAGGCTGGAAATTCCCTTAGAAGATGCAAAACGTAAAGTGAAATTAATAAAAATGGCTATCGAAGAGCTTGGTGTAGTAAACATTGGAGCGATCGAAGAATACGACAGAGTGAGCCAGCGTTTTGATTTTCTTACAGAACAAAGGAATGATTTAACGGAAGCGAAGGATACACTGTATGGTGTGATTTCCGAAATGGATGAAGAGATGAAGAACCGTTTTGAAGAAACATTCACTGCCATACGTTCTCACTTCAGTGTCATTTTTAAAGAGTTGTTTGGCGGAGGACGTGCTGATTTAGTGTTAACACAGCCAGATGATATGCTTGCTACAGGTGTTGATATTATGGCACAGCCACCTGGCAAAAAGCTGCAGCAATTAGGGCTCCTCTCTGGTGGGGAACGTGCTTTAACGGCGATCGCATTGTTGTTCGCAATCCTTAAAGTAAGGCCGGTGCCTTTCTGTATTTTAGATGAAGTTGAGGCAGCACTTGATGATGCAAACGTAAACCGTTTTGCCAAATATCTGCGTGCTTTTAGCAAAGAAACGCAATTTATTGTCGTAACTCACCGTAAGGGTACAATGGAAGAAGCAGATGTACTGTATGGAGTGACCATGCAAGAGTCAGGTGTATCGAAACTTGTTTCAGTAAGGCTAGAAGAAACAAAAGAACTTGTAACATCATAGGAGGAAATTGACCGTGAGTTTTTTGAAACGTTTAAAAGAGAAATTTTCAAATCAGCAGGCGGATGAATCATCCGAGAAATTTAAAAGCGGACTTGAAAAAACAAGAAATTCTTTTTCATTTAAAGTAAATGATCTTCTAAAAAGGTTTAGAAAAGTGGATGAAGAGTTTTTCGAAGAATTAGAAGAAATTTTGATTGGGGCAGATGTTGGAGTTCATACTGTTCTGGATATCATTGATGAACTTAAAGATATTGCCCGCACACGTAATATTCAAAATCCGATGGAGCTGCGTTCAGCGATTTCTGAAAAATTAGCTGAAATGCTTCAAAAAGATGAGGGTGACAATAAACTTAACCTTCAGACAGATGGAATGACAGTTATTTTATTTGTTGGTGTTAATGGTGTTGGTAAGACGACAACGATCGGAAAACTTGCTCATCAGCTCAAAAGTGATGGTAAGAAAGTGATTTTAGCAGCAGGAGACACATTCCGTGCTGGTGCTATTGATCAGTTAGAAGTTTGGGGAGAACGTGCTGGAGTAGATGTGATTAAGCATCATGAAGGTGCAGATCCTGCTGCGGTAATCTATGACAGCATACAAGCGGCAAAGTCCCGTAAAGCCGATGTTCTGCTCTGTGATACTGCTGGAAGATTACAAAATAAAGTGAACTTAATGAACGAATTATCTAAAGTAAAACGTGTAATCGAACGTGAAATACCTGGAGCTCCACACGAAGTACTGTTAGTGGTGGATGCAACAACAGGACAGAACGCGATGAACCAGGCGAAAACATTTGGTCAATCCACAGACGTAACAGGTTTAGTTTTAACAAAACTTGATGGAACAGCAAAAGGCGGAATCGTTTTAGCCATACGCCATGAACTTGATATACCAGTTAAGTTTGTAGGTTTAGGTGAGAAAATTGATGATCTTCAAGAGTTTGACGCTGATCAGTTTGTTTATGGATTGTTTGCGGGAACGGAAGAGGAAGAAGCAGAGTAAAATCTGCTTTTTTTTGTTTGGTGCAGAAAACAGATTCAATTCCACCTTAGACAGACACATTTTTAGGACATGTCTGATAATCACATAAAAAAACTGCTTGATCACATAAAAAAACGTATTAATCACATAAAGAATCGGGACAATCACATAAAAACAGGTCGCAATCATATATTTTTGCTTTTCCCCTGTATTTGGGATACTGACACTATGATGTTAAGAAAAAAACTTGACATCTAAATGCAAGGGTTGTATAGTATTCACGTAAAGGCATTTCACTTAACAAGGGTTGTGAGAAAATGCTCGATAAAACAATGAGAATTAATTATCTATTTGATTTTTATCAATCATTATTAACCCCTAAACAAATGAACTACATGGGTTTATACTATTTGGACGATTATTCTCTCGGTGAAATTGCTGAACAATATAATGTCAGCCGCCAGGCCGTTTATGATAATATTAAACGGACAGAGGCGATGCTGGAAGAATATGAAGAAAAGTTAGGGCTTTTTGCAAAGTTTCAGGAACGTGAACAGTTGCTGTCATCTTTAAGAGAGCTTCTGAAAACTGAACCTGATAACGTAATTGCAATTATCGATCGCCTTGAAAATATGGAATAGGAGGCGTTCAGTGAGATGGCATTTGAAGGTTTAGCCGACCGTCTTCAGAATACTTTACAAAAAATTCGTGGAAAAGGGAAAGTAAACGAAGCAGATGTAAAGGAAATGATGAGGGAAGTACGCCTTGCGCTTCTTGAGGCGGACGTTAACTTTAAAGTAGTAAAAGATTTTGTGAAAAAAGTATCTGAACGTGCAGTAGGCCAGGAAGTATTAAAGAGCCTGACGCCTGGGCAGCAAGTCGTTAAAGTTGTTAATGATGAGCTGACGACACTCATGGGCGGGGAACAAAGCAAGATTGCGGTTTCCAATCGTCCTCCTACCGTTATAATGATGGTTGGACTTCAGGGTGCAGGTAAAACAACGACAACAGGAAAGCTTGCGAATCATTTACGGAAGAAGCAGAATCGAAAACCGCTACTGGCTGCAGCTGACATTTACCGTCCTGCTGCAATCAAGCAATTAGAAACAGTAGGTAAACAATTAGATATACCTGTGTTTCAAATGGGTGACCAAGTCAGTCCCGTCAAAATTGCTGAATCAGCCATCGCAAAAGCAAAAGAAGATCATCACGATTATGTCATTATTGATACAGCAGGGCGTTTGCATATTGACGAAACGCTTATGGATGAATTAAAACAGGTGAAAGAAACAGCAAAACCTGATGAGATTTTTCTAGTTGTTGATGCAATGACTGGTCAAGATGCCGTGAATGTTGCTCAAAGTTTTAATGATGCGCTTGGAATCACAGGTGTGGTCTTAACCAAATTAGATGGAGATACACGCGGTGGTGCAGCACTTTCCATTAAAGCTGTAACAGGTCTTCCTATCAAATTTGTGGGTCTAGGTGAAAAGATGGATGCTATTGAGGCGTTTCATCCGGATCGTATGGCATCACGAATTTTAGGAATGGGTGACATGCTGACTTTAATCGAGAAGGCACAGTCTTCAGTCGATGAAGAGAAAGCTCGCGATCTTCAAAAGAAGATGCGTGATATGTCATTCACGTTTGATGATTTTCTCGATCAGATGGGACAAGTTAGAAATCTTGGTCCATTGGATGAAATACTTGGCATGCTTCCGGGCGCGAACAAAATGAAAGGTCTTAAAAACGTACAGATTGATGAAAAACAGATCGGTCACGTTGAAGCCATCATTCGTTCGATGACTCTTCATGAAAGAGAACAGCCTGAAATTATTAATGCCAGCCGTAAGCGCCGTATCGCTAAAGGTAGCGGACGCACGGTACAAGAAGTAAATCGCCTGATCAAACAGTTCGAGGACATGAAGAAAATGATGAAACAAATGTCCGGAATGATGAATGGCAAAAAGAAAAAAGGTGGATTCAAATTCCCTTTTATGTAAACTGAATTTTCAGGTTTACAAACCTGTCAATTTATACTATTATATTATTTTGTGTGAACTATTTTCGGAGGTGCAAGTTATAATGGCAGTAAAAATTCGTTTAAAGCGTATGGGTGCTAAAAGAGCTCCTTTTTATCGTGTAGTAGTAGCAGATTCTCGTTCTCCTCGTGATGGACGTTTCATCGAAGAGATCGGAACTTACAACCCAGTTGCTAACCCAGCTGAAGTTAAAATTAATGAAGAAAAAGCTCTTGAGTGGATGACAAACGGTGCGAAGCCATCTGACACAGTTCGCAACCTATTCTCAAAAGCTGGTCTTATGGAGAAATTCCATAACGCTAAAAACCAAAAATAATTTTGACGAAGGGGAACTGATATGACAGAGTTGATCGAATCGATTGTGAAGGCTCTAGTTGATCACCCAGAAGAAGTTAGCGTCAAAGAGGTTCAAGAAGGGCACCGCCTTGTATACCAATTATCTGTTAACCAGACTGATATGGGGAAAGTGATTGGAAAGCAAGGAAGAGTGGCTAAAGCGATTCGTACTGTTGTGAATGCAGCTGGTACAAATCAAAATAAAAGGATTTCAATCGAAATCGTTTAGAAAAAGGATGAGGGGAACCTCTTCCTTTTTTTCTTTTACTCATAACCTCTTGATTTAAAATATTGTTGATGTAAAGTGGTTTTGACCATTTTCTTCAGTGACAGGTTGATTGTAGTGGAAGCTGAGAGACTCTAGGCTAGGACAAGCGGTCAGGTGAGACCCTTAACGGCGCAAAGCGGCAAGGGGCTCACCGCCTGCCCCGCGGAAAGCGAAGCAGCTGGAACGAAAATCAACTACTTTCAAAAGCAACAAAGTTTGGGAAACATTCTAACAAAAAGTATACATATCGAGTTTTATGCTAAAATTTAGACTAGGCAGTAATGTGGATGAATTTGTACGAAGGTAGGTTTATCGTTATGGATAAAAATTGGCTTAATGTAGGCAAGATTGTAAATACACATGGAATAAGAGGGGAAGTTCGAGTCATTTCCAGGACTGATTTTCCTGAAGAACGCTACAAGATTGGTAATACGTTATACGTGGAAATGGGAACTGAGCATGTACCTGTAACGATTGAAACACACAGAAAGCATAAGCAGTTTGATCTTTTGACGTTCGAGAATCTGCACAATATAAATGACGTAGAACGTTTTAAGGGAAATCTTCTTAAAGTACCTAAAGATCAATCCGTTTCTTTAGATGAAGGTGAGTTTTTTTACCACGATATTATAGGCTGTTCTGTTTTCACAGTTGAAGGCGAAGAGCTTGGGAAAGTGAAAGAAATCTTATCGCCAGGCGCAAACGATGTATGGGTCGTGAAAAGAAAAGGATTTGGTTCAGATATTCTAATTCCATATATTCCATCCGTCGTAAAAACAGTTGATATTAAGGAAGCAAAGATAATTATTGAACCATTGGAAGGGTTATTCTAATGAAGATTGATGTTCTTAGCCTTTTCCCTGATATGTTTTCAGGTGTTTTTGGGCAGTCCATCCTAAAAAAAGCTCAAGAAAAAAGTGCGGTGAAGTTTCAGGTCATCGATTTCCGTGAGTTTTCAACCAACAAGCATAGGAATGTCGATGATTACCCATATGGCGGCGGAGCAGGGATGGTATTAACTCCTCAGCCGTTGTTTGATGCAGTAGAACAATTATCAAATCAATCACAAGCAAAACCGAGAATCATTTTGCTTTGTCCACAAGGAGAGCGTTTCTCTCAACGTAAAGCAGAAGAACTTGCTAAAGAAGATCATCTCATTTTCCTTTGCGGTCATTATGAAGGCTATGACGAACGTGTGAGAGAGTACTTGGTAACAGATGAGATTTCGATAGGTGATTATGTTTTGACCGGCGGAGAGCTGGGAGCGATGGTCGTGATCGATGCTGTTACGAGACTGCTTCCAGGTGTGCTTGGGAAAGAAGAGTCACATCTACAAGACTCTTTTAGCACGGGTCTATTAGAACACCCACAATACACAAGGCCGGCTGATTTTAGAGGCATGAAGGTACCAGATGTGCTTTTGTCTGGCAACCATAAAAATATTGAGAATTGGCGTAAAAAAGAGTCTTTAAAAAGAACATATAACAGGCGTCCTGATCTTTTAGAGAACAAGGAACTTTCCAAAGAAGAAGAAAAGTGGCTTCAAGACATAAAAGATAATAAAACAACTTGAACACTGTTTGAGTTATATGGTATTATATTGTTTGTGGCTTATGCCCGTTTAATCCGGTGTTCCGCTGCTTCAACTATTTTAGCAAGAACATCCATGGGAAGGGAGGCAATAAACTATGCAACAGCTTATTGCAGATCTAGCGAAAGATCAATTAAAATCAGATTTACCAAAATTCCGTTCAGGTGACACTGTTCGTGTACACGTGAAAGTAATCGAGGGTACTCGTGAGCGTATCCAGCTTTTTGAAGGTGTAGTTATCAAGAAGCGTGGATCAGGAATTTCTGAAACGTTTACTGTTCGTAAAATTTCTTATGGTGTAGGAGTGGAGCGTGCGTTCCCTGTACATTCACCTAAGATTGCGAACCTTGAAGTAGTTCGTCGTGGTAAAGTTCGCCGTGCGAAGTTATACTACCTGCGTGCACTTCGTGGTAAAGCAGCTCGTATTAAAGAAATTCGCTAATAATTCTCGAAAGGAGCTTGACTTATTCAAGCTCCTTTTTCCATATTATAAGTAAGGAATTTCTACAGATGGTGAGGATTAAGAATGGCACGTACAAAAAACGAAACGTGGGAATGGATTAAAGCATTAGCGGCAGCCTTATTATTAGCAGGGATCATCAGATTTTTCCTGTTTGCACCAGTCGTGGTTGATGGACAATCCATGATGCCTAATCTGCATGATGGAGATCGATTAATAGTAAGTAAATTCTCTTATATCATTGGCGATCCAAAAAGATTTGATATTGTAGTCTTTCATGCAACTGAAGAAAAAGATTACATAAAACGAGTTATCGGTTTACCTGGAGACACGATCGAATCCAAAAACGATACACTCTATGTGAATGGTAAAAAAGTAAAAGAAGAATATTTAGAAGCGTATAAAAAGAAAACGAAAGACGGAAACTTCACTTATGATTTCACGTTGCTTGAGGTGACTGGTAAGAAAGAGGTACCTCAAGGTCAATTATTTGTTTTAGGTGATAATCGCCGTAACTCCAGTGACAGCCGAAATATTGGAACAGTGGATGACGATAATATATTAGGTAAAGCCTCATTCCGTTTCTGGCCGTTGTCGGATATTGGATTTGTAAAGTAGGGTGAGATAAACATGACCATTCAATGGTTTCCTGGACATATGGCTAAAGCGCGCCGGGAGATAACTGAAAAACTTAAAATGATCGATGTGGTATTTGAGCTAGTAGACGCTCGAATACCTCTTGCATCTAGAAACCCCATGATTGATGAAATTCTTGGACAGAAGCCGCGTATCGTTCTTTTAAATAAAGCAGATCTGGCTGATCAAAAAGTAACGGCAATGTGGGAGAGTTATTTTTCTGATAAAGGTATTCCATCTCTTGCGATTAACTCGAAGGATGGAAAAGGAATTAAAGCGATAGAGCCGTTAGCGCATGAGCTCGTGAAAGAAAAGTTTGATAAGATGAGAGCAAAAGGCATCGTTAAACCGAGAGCAGTAAGAGCTTTAATCGTGGGGATACCGAACGTAGGAAAGTCAACGATCATCAATCGTATGGCTGGTAAGAATATTGCTGTAACAGGAGATAAGCCTGGCGTAACAAAAAAGCAGCAGTGGATAAAAGCGGGTAAGACATTAGAATTATTAGATACCCCTGGGATATTATGGCCGAAATTTGAAGATCAGACGATAGGTTTGAAATTAGCGGTAACTGGTGCGATTAAAGAAACTCTTTTTGATTTTACAGAAGTGGTACTATTCGCCATTAAATATCTAAAAGAGCACTACGAAGAGCGCCTCGTTGAACGCTACAAATTGTCTGACATAGCAGAGGATTCTATGCTTCTATTTGAAGAAATCGGTAAGAAACGCGGCTGTATGATGAGCGGCGGAGAAGTAGATCTTGAAAAGACAGCAGAAATCGTTCTGCGGGATCTTCGTGCAGAAAAATTAGGACGTTTATCTTATGAACGGCCTGATACTGTATAATCATATAGAAGAGTATAAACAGGCACTGTTATCTTAGTGCCTGTTTTCTTTAAGCAGATTTTTAAATTTAAAATGTATTGGTTTAAGCTTTGTTACTTTTGAAAGTGGTTGATTTCCGTTTCAGATGCTCGCTTTCCGCGAGGCAGGCGGTGAGCACATTCGTACGTTTCACTTTTAAGTGTCTCACCTGTCTAGTTGCAGTGGCTAGCCCCTCGAGGTCAAAAGCTAAATGGTCATGAAGGCAAAGTGCGCCTTCCTAGCCCATTCAACTTTTGCTTGTCGGGGCTTAACGAGCCACTTCCACTTTTCGGACTGCCCGCCTGTCCCGCAGGACAAGGAAGGCTACGGCAGCGACTCATCGAACGAAGAAAATTAGAAGTTCAATTTTCGAGGAGTCTCGCATCTTCCACTACAATCAACTTGCAATGAAGAGCTACTAAAAAGATCCAAAAACAACAATAAAAAAGAAAATAGCCTATTTTATCGCTATAATTGATAAATAATAGCCATCTTCCTGGGACTACAAAACCTACTCCTAAAAAAGAAGTACAATACAGCCGATACAAAATACATAAAGAGTGTGAAAAATATGAGATTATCTATAAAAGAATGGGAACAAAAATTAAAAAACTGTGAGCAAGCTGATATACCAGACTTGCTGAAGGTACTTTCAGATGATGAAAGACAAGGCGCGAAAAAAATAGTTGAAACCTATACAAAGCGATTAGCACTAGCTGAAGCAGAACAAAAAAGATTAGAAGTTATGTCTATTTACGAAACCACATGCTATAAAAATGGTAAATCGTTAATTGCAGGGGTTGATGAGGTGGGAAGAGGTCCTTTGGCTGGACCTGTTGTTGCAGCGGCTGTGATTTTACCTAAAGACTATAAACTGACAGGAGTTAATGACTCCAAAAAGCTGTCTGAGAAAAAGAGAGAAGCATTATATGATGTAATTGTAAGAGATGCCATCTCGTACAGTGTAAACTTAGTTCAACCTGAAAAAATTGATGAAATCAATATTTATCAAGCCTCTAAGTTTGCCATGACGGAAGCGGTTTGTTCGTTAGATGTTATGCCTGATCAGCTGCTCATCGATGCAATGGAGGTATCTTTAGCAATAGATCAGTTGAAAATTATTAAGGGCGATGAAAAAAGCATTTCTATCGCGGCAGCTTCAATCGTTGCAAAAGTGACGAGAGACCGCTATATGATGAAATTGGATGAGAGATATCCTGAATTCGGCTTCAAATCAAATATGGGGTATGGAACAAAGGAACATTTAGAGGCGCTTAAGAAATTTGGTCCAACAAGTATTCACCGAAAATCATTCAGCCCGGTAGGTGAACTTATTCAAATTACAGGAAGTGAGTAACCTGTTACAACTAAACAATATCATTAGTCAGCAGTTTCATTCGATAAGACCATCAGAAGGAACGCTTTCATTAAAAATTAATCAACTAATAACAGCTAAGGTTTTAGAGATATTCCCTGATCAAACAGCTGAAATCTTATACAATGGAGCAACCTTGCATGCAAAATTAGAGGCTCCGCTAACAAAAGGGAATGATTATTTATTTGAAGTTGCAGAAAAGAATGGAAACATCGTCTTGAAAAAGATTGATTCTGACCCAGTGAAATCAACTTCAGAACAGATTTTACAAAAATGGAATCTTACACCTTCTGATATAAACAGAAAAGCAGTAGACTTTTCTGTATTAGAAAAAATACCACTTACAAAAGAAAATATCAAAGTCGTCGCAGAGCTCCTTAAACAGACCACCCTGCTGCCGCTGCCTGATAAGAAGGCAATTATACATCGAATGTTGGAGCTGCAGCTACCGCCTAGAATAGAATCTATTCAAGCAGTATCAGCAAGTATCAAAATGGGTTCAGCTTTTGAAGAAATGAAACCACTTTATGAAGCTTTAATTCCGTATAGCCATAAAGACAAAATGATTTTAAAAACAGTAGAGACCTTAAAAAATATGTACGGATTTGATAGTGAAGAAATTTTGTCTAAACCATCAATACTTATGGAAAGTCAGCAAAAAACCGAAGTGAAGACTGCAGCGGAATCTCCTATCCAAAACAAGTTAATTTCACCTGATCAAAGGAATCTTCAAAATTCAAATACAAAAGAAATAAATGATCCTTTTTTACCGACTAAAACCGAGACTATACCGATTTCATCAGAAATGAAGCGAAATCCGTCTCAGGAGTTTATCCAGGCGCTAGAAAAATGGTTCCAGAAATCAGGTTTATTGCACGAAAAGAACATTCTTGTTGATCCTGTACAAGTTAGATTGGGAGAATCGCTAAAGTCCCAACTCCTTTATCTTCAGCATCATGCTGATTCATTAAACCTGCCAGAAAGTGTTTTGGTTAAGACAGAAAAAGCTGTAGCGATAATAACGAGTCAGCAGCTGCAGAACGTACAAATCAACGAAAACTTGCAGCAGTATATATTGCAGATTCCCTTTGGGCAAAACAATAACCCTAAAGAGATGACGATTACATGGGAAGGGAAAAAACAGGATGGAAAAGCGATAAATCCTGCTCATTGCAGAATGCTTTTTTGGCTGGAAATGCAGAACCTGAATGAAATAGCTGTAGATGTTCAAATTCAAAACAGGATTTTGTCTGTAAAAGTATATAATGAGCACCCATTTCTTGAGAAACTTTCAGCACCATTTTTGTCCTCTTTAAAAAAACGCATGAAAGACATGGATTATACCTTATCTTCCGTTAATTTTGTTCAGCAGCAAAAAAAGATGAAAACGGCTGAAAAGCCTAACTTTTATAAAGGATTGGATTTGCGCGTATGAAAGAAAACAAAAAAGAAGCCGTTGCTTTAAAGTATAATCCTGAAGAGTCAAGTTCTCCTATTGTAATCGCTAAAGGAAAAGGTGAAACAGCAGATCGAATCGTTCAAAGAGCTTCAGATTACAACATTCCCATTCAGGAAGATCCTTCCCTAGTCCATTTATTATCTAAATTGGACATAGATCAGAGTATTCCTGAAGAGTTGTTTGAAGTTGTTGCAGAACTCTTTGCTTTTATTTATCAATTGGATAAAGAAGCTAAAAAATCTACATAATTATTTCTCTATGGGGCATTGCTAACATAAAAGGAGTGTGTACAATGCCAAGAAATAAATTAGTTGTGAAACAATCTGAACAGCTTGTCAACCAATTTAAAGAAGAGATGGCTGAAGAGTTTGGGTTATATCGCCCTGCAGTAGAAAAAGAAACGATTACACCTAAAATTATAAAAAAACATCAAAACGAGAAAAACAAGTGAATTAAAGCATTTAAATCCTTGTTTCAAAAAGATAGAAAACACTAAAATCAAGTCCGCATTCATGTGGTCTTGATTTTTAATTTTGTCTGAAAATGCTGTATGCGCTTGCAATTTTCTGAAGAATAGTAGACATAAAGAGCTTGGTCTTATACAATGATAACGGTACTTTAAGTTTTCACCATGATAGGAGGATGGAGAGTAAATGAATATCCACGAATACCAAGGTAAAGAGATACTTAGAAAATATGGTGTGGCTGTTCCAAACGGGAAAGTAGCATTTACCGTTGAAGAAGCAGTAGAAGCTGCTAAAGAACTGGGGAGCACTGTATCTGTCGTAAAAGCACAGATTCACGCAGGTGGCCGCGGTAAAGCAGGTGGCGTAAAAGTTGCCAAAAATATCGATGAAGTGCGTACATACGCAAATGAAATTTTAGGAAAAGTTCTTGTAACTCACCAAACAGGTCCAGAAGGTAAAGAAGTTAAGCGCTTACTTATCGAAGAGGGCTGTGATATTAAAAAGGAATATTACATCGGGCTAGTACTAGATCGTGCTACATCAAGCGTTGTAATGATGGGATCTGAAGAAGGCGGAACTGAAATTGAAGAAGTGGCTGAAAAGACACCTGAAAAAATCTTCAAAGAAGTGATCGATCCTGCTATTGGTCTTCAGGCTTTCCAAGCAAGAAGACTTGCATACAACATCAATATCCCAACTGAACTAGTAGGTAAAGCAGTTAAGTTCATGCTTGGACTTTATACAGCTTTCGTTGATAAAGATTGCTCAATCGCTGAAATCAATCCATTAGTTGTAACTGGTGATGGAAACGTTATGGCTCTTGACGCTAAAATGAACTTCGATTCTAACGCATTATATCGTCATAAAGACATCTTAGAATATCGTGATCTTGAAGAAGAAGATGCAAAAGAAATCGAAGCTTCTAAATATGACTTAAGCTACATTTCTTTAGATGGAAATATCGGCTGTATGGTTAATGGTGCTGGTCTTGCAATGGCTACAATGGACATCATCAAGCATTACGGCGGTGATCCCGCTAACTTCCTTGATGTTGGGGGCGGCGCTACAACGGAGAAAGTTACAGAAGCATTCAAGATCATTCTATCTGATCAAAATGTTAAAGGAATCTTTGTTAACATCTTCGGCGGAATCATGAAATGTGACATCATCGCAAACGGTGTTGTTGAAGCAACAAAACAAGTTGGTCTTGAGCTGCCTTTAGTCGTTCGTCTTGAAGGTACGAATGTTGATCTTGGTAAGAAGATCCTTAAAGAATCAGGACTTAATATTACAGCTGCAGATTCAATGGCTGACGGTGCAGAGAAAATCGTCGCTTTAGTTAAGTAATAAAGAAAACATTGCAGGAAGGATGGGAGTTTAAAGCATGAGCATTTTTATTAATAAAGACACAAAAGTCATCGTTCAGGGTATCACAGGTTCCGTAGGACTTTTCCATACAAAACAAATGCTTGAATATGGTACAAAAATCGTAGGCGGAGTTACACCTGGTAAGGGCGGAACTGAAGTTGAAGGACTTCCTGTTTTCAACACAGTTACGGATGCTGTTAAAGAAACTGGAGCTAACGCTTCTGTTATTTATGTTCCACCAGCATTTGCTGCAGAAGCAATTATCGAGGCTGTTGACGCAGAACTTGACCTAGCTATCTGTATTACAGAAGGCATCCCAGTAATGGATATGGTAAAAGTAAAGCGTTACATGGAAGGCAAAAAGACGCGCTTAGTCGGACCAAACTGCCCAGGCGTAATCACTCCTGAAGAGTGCAAAATTGGTATCATGCCTGGATATATCCACACAAAAGGTCATGTAGGAGTTGTTTCTCGTTCTGGAACATTAACATATGAAGCTGTTCATCAGCTTACAGAGCGTGGAATCGGCCAATCTACAGCAGTAGGGATCGGTGGAGACCCAGTTAACGGAACAGACTTCATTGACGTTCTGAAGGCATTTAACGAAGATGAGGACACGTATGCTGTAATCATGATCGGAGAAATCGGCGGTACTGCTGAAGAGGAAGCTGCAGAGTGGGTAAAAGCCAACATGACAAAGCCTGTTGTAGGCTTTATCGGCGGACAAACTGCACCTCCTGGAAAGCGTATGGGCCATGCTGGTGCGATTATCTCTGGCGGTAAAGGAACTGCAGACGAGAAGATCAAAACAATGAAAGCTTGCGGAATTAAAGTTGCAGCAACACCTTCAGTAATGGGTGAAACTTTAGTAGAAGCACTAAAAGAAAACGATTTATACGATCGTTGTGTAACACATAAAGCAAAAGCTTAATTACAACTTTTACATCGTGAAAAGCTCCCTGACCGGGAGCTTTTTATTTACATAGGGACTTATATCAATGATTGTTACTTTAGGGGTTATTAATTTAAGTTTAATTAAGTGCAAGTTGAGAGTCTCCTAGGGATAAGCGGGTCAGGTGAGAAACAGCAGATGCAAGGCTAAAGGTGACTCACCGACGCCTCGTGGAAATCAACCCCAATCCTACCAACAAAGATTGCTTAAAAAGCCTTTCTAAAAGATATTGTTTTTAAGATCTTTTTCGTAATGTCTTCATTGACAAGTTGATTGGAGTGCAAGGTGCGAGACTCCTGCGGGACAGGTGGGCAGGTGAGACACTTAAGAGTGAAACGTCCGAATGTGGCTCACCGCCTGCCCCGCGGAAAGCGAGCACCTGAAACGGAAATCAACCACTTTCAGTAGCAACAAAGATTACGAAAAAGCCCTTACCTAGATTCGATTCATGAGGAGGAATGAATTTTGGATAAAGAACGCTTAATCTTTCTTCATCATTGCGAAGCACTTACTTGGAATCAGATAAGATCAATTTTAGAAGTTGATCCCAATTTAATTGAAATTTTTTCAATGGACGTTCGCAGATTGATGATGTCGTTTAGTTTAAGTGAACAAACGGCAAAGCGTTTATACGACCACATGAATCAGAAAAAAAGTACATATATAATGAAGAATTTAATGAAACATTCCATTTCTGCTGTAACAGTATTTGACGACGATTATCCCATTTACTTAAAAACAATTTATGATCCTCCATGGGTTCTTTATGGCCAAGGCGATTGGAGTACACTGAATCAGGTTAAAATGATTAGTGTAGTCGGCACTAGAAATCCTAGCAAACAAGGAAAACAAGCTCTGCAAAAAGTACTCGAGCCCTTGGTGAAGAATGGCTGGATCGTAATCAGCGGATTAGCTAAAGGGATTGATACGTTTGCCCACGAGCTCTGTATTCATAGCGGGTCAGAAACTGCAGCAGTTTTGGGATCAGGTATTATGCAGATTTATCCGAAAGAAAATAAAGAGCTTGCTAAACAGATAAGTTTGCAAGGAATCGTCCTATCAGAGTTCTCTCCATCCGTTACACCAAAACGCTGGCATTTCCCGATGCGTAATCGTATAATTAGCGGTCTCAGCAAGGCAACTCTAGTTGCTGAAGCTCGAACACAAAGCGGTTCGTTAATAACGGCTGATCAAGCATTAGAGCAAGGAAGAGATGTTTTTGCAATTCCAGGATCCATTTTAGAAGAGTGCTCTGACGGTACAAATTTTTTAATACAAAATGGTGCAAAATTAGTTATGAACGCAGATGATATTTTAAATGAAGGATTCTAACCGTTTTCATTTAAAGGATGAAACAGTTTGACAAATGCAGATACATTATTTAATAATAGGGAAGATTTCACTAAACCCTTAAAGGGGGATAAACTGTAAATGGAAAAATACTTAGTCATTGTTGAGTCTCCCGCAAAAGCAAAGACGATAAAAAAATATCTAGGGAGCAAATATGACGTAAAAGCATCTATGGGACATGTTCGTGATCTGCCTAGAAGCCAGACTGGCGTAGATGTAGATGCGAACTATGAACCTAAATACATTACAATCCGAGGAAAAGGTCCAATATTAAAGGACTTGAAGTCAGCAGCTAAAAAAGCGAAACAAATATTCCTCGCAGCTGACCCGGATCGCGAAGGTGAAGCAATTGCCTGGCATTTGGCTCACAGCCTGGATATGGATTTAGATTCAGAGTGCCGTGTTGTTTTTAACGAAATTACGAAGAATGCTATTAAAGATTCATTTAAAAGACCTAGAAAGATTAACATGGATTTAGTTGATGCCCAACAAGCACGAAGAGTATTAGACAGGCTTGTAGGATACAAAGTTAGCCCTTTATTATGGAAGAAAATCAAAAAGGGTTTGAGTGCAGGACGGGTACAAACGGTTGCAGTTAGACTGATCGTAGAACGAGAAAAAGAAATAGAAGCATTCCAGCCAGAAGAATATTGGAGGATTAAAGGTATCTTCAGTGCCTCAGGTGAAGATTTCGAAGCTCAGTTCTATGGCGTAAACGGCAAGAAAAAAGAATTATCAAATGAAGAAGAAGTAAAAGAAATATTAAATACGATAAAAGGCAAACAGTTTCTCATTAATTCTGTACAGAAAAAAGAAAGACGCAGAAATCCTTCACCGCCATTTATCACATCTTCACTTCAGCAGGAAGCTGCAAGGAAATTGAATTTCAGAGCAAAGAAAACAATGATGCTCGCACAGCAACTATACGAGGGTATGGATCTGGGAAAAGAAGGTACAGTTGGTTTAATTACCTACATGCGTACAGATTCGACGCGTATTTCGGATACGGCAAAAGCTGAAGCTGCTGAGTTCATTGAAAAAGAATATGGCAAACAATTTGTGAATAGCACGAGAGCGGAGAAAAAAGCAGGGAAGAACGCTCAAGATGCCCATGAAGCCATCCGTCCAACATCAGTTATGTACCATCCACGTGATCTTAAAAATTACTTATCAAGAGATCAGCTTAGATTATACAAACTTATTTTTGAAAGGTTTTTAGCAAGTCAAATGGCATCTGCTGTACTTGATACGATGACAGTTGATTTAGAGAACAACGGTATTAATTTCCGTGCGACTGGTTCAAAAGTAAAGTTTCCTGGATTTATGAAAGTCTATGTAGAAGGAAACGATGATGGCAAGAAAGAAGAAGACCGCATCCTGCCTGATGTTCAGGAAGGAATGGAGGTTGAGAAGAAAGATCTCGATCCTTCTCAGCACTTTACACAGCCGCCTCCTCGCTATACAGAGGCACGACTTGTTCGTACGATGGAGGAACTTGGAATAGGACGTCCATCTACTTACGCACCAACACTTGATACCATTCAAAAGCGTGGATATGTGGCATTGGATGATAAGAAATTTGTTCCAACAGAGCTGGGTGGACTTGTACTTGAAATGACATTGGAATTCTTTCCTGAAGTTTTTAACGTTGAATTCACCGCTAAGATGGAAAGTGATTTGGATGAGGTTGAAGATGGAAAAGAAAACTGGATTGGTATCATTGACGAATTCTATAAAAACTTCGAAAAGAAGCTGAAAATTGCAGAAGAAGAGATGCAAAAGGTAGAAATCAAAGATGAACCAGCTGGTGAAGACTGCGAAAAATGTGGACATGAGATGGTATTTAAGATGGGCCGATTTGGCAAGTTTATGGCTTGTTCTAATTTTCCTGACTGCCGCAATACGAAACCGATCGTGAAAGATATTGGTGTGACGTGTCCAACATGTCACGAAGGATCGATCGTTGAACGGAAGAGTAAGAAGAAAAGGCTATTTTATGGATGTAACCGTTATCCTGAATGTGAATTTGTTTCTTGGGATAAACCTATTGCCAGAACGTGTCCAAAGTGTAATAGTATGTTAGTAGAAAAGAAAACGAAAAAAGGTAAGGTCGTACAGTGTGTATCTTGCGATTATGCCGAAGAGGAAGCAAAGTAAGGAGTTTTTCTTCATGAAACATCAACATGTTAATGTAATCGGAGCAGGTCTTGCTGGAAGTGAAGCAGCTTGGCAGATCGCAAGCCGAGGAATAAAAGTAAAATTATATGAGATGAGACCGGTTAGACAAACACCGGCTCATCATACGGAAAAGTTTGCAGAACTGGTTTGTTCCAATTCTCTTCGTGCCAATACACTTACAAATGCAGTTGGTGTTCTGAAAGAAGAGATGAGAAAATTAAATTCAGTTATTATCTCATCTGCAGATGATTGCGCTGTTCCAGCAGGAGGGGCTCTAGCGGTTGACCGTCATGAGTTTGCAGGTCTTGTAACAGAACGAGTGAAAAATCATCCGAATGTGGAAGTAATAACAGAAGAAGTTACAGAAATTCTTGAAGGTCCTACTATAATTGCAACAGGTCCTCTAACCTCTGATAACTTATCAAAAGCATTGAACTCATTGACGGGCGAAGAATACTTATATTTCTATGATGCTGCTGCTCCTATCATTGAAGTAGATAGCATTAATATGGATAAAGTTTATTTGAAATCCCGCTATGATAAAGGGGAAGCGGCTTATTTAAACTGCCCGATGACAGAAGAAGAGTTTGATCGTTTTTATGAAGCATTAATCTCTGCTGAGACCGTTCCTCTAAAAGAATTTGAAAAAGAAATCTTTTTTGAAGGATGCATGCCGGTTGAAGTAATGGCGAAGCGCGGAAAGAAAACCTTATTATTCGGTCCCATGAAGCCAGTAGGCCTTGAAGATCCGAAAACAGGTAAAATTCCTTACGCGGTTGTTCAATTACGACAAGATAACAGCGCGGGTACTCTATATAATATTGTAGGATTTCAAACACATTTAAAATGGGGACCCCAAAAAGAGCTGTTAAGACTTATTCCAGGGCTAGAAAATGCAGAGGTTGTAAGATATGGCGTTATGCATCGAAATACGTTCCTGAATTCACCTAGACTGTTAGATGAGACGTACCAATTAAAATCAAGAAAAGATCTGTTCTTTGCCGGTCAGATGACAGGTGTTGAAGGATACGTTGAAAGTGCGGCATCTGGATTAATTGCAGGTATTAATGCTGCGAAACTAGTAAAAGGCGAAGAGTTAGCAGTCTTCCCAAAAGAAACAGCAATCGGAAGTATGGCTTACTATATTACGACTGCTAACCCAGATAACTTCCAACCTATGAATGCTAACTTTGGTCTCTTGCCTCCGCTTGAAAGAAGAATTAAAAACAAGCAAGAACGAAACACAGCTTTGGCTGAAAGAGCGTTGGAAACAATTCAGAATTTTATAACAAATTTGTGAACATGTATTGATTTAGCCCCTAAATTGTGTTACGATTTAGGGGCTTTGTGAGGTGTGTAAAATGAGGTCAGAACGCCAGCATGTGGCAGATTTTCTGAATTATTTAATGATCGAGAAGAACTGTTCACCTTATACGATTGAACACTATGAAAAAGATATTAATGATTTTACTTCTTTTTTGAAACAGCAAGCAATCGAAGGATTCGCTGCTGTTTCTTATGTTTTAGTGAGACAATATTTAGTAACTCTTCATGAAAAGAAATACGCAAGAAACACAGTAGCTAGAAAGATCTCAGCGATGCGAAGTCTCTATCGTTTTTTAAATCGTGAAAAAATCGTTGAAGAACATAATCCGTTCGCTATGGCATCATTGCCTAAAAAAGCAAAAATGCTTCCTCAATTTCTTTATGAAAAAGAGTTGGAGAGGCTTTTCAATGTGTCCGATGTTACAACACCAATGGGACAAAGAAACCAGGCGATACTCGAACTACTTTACGGAACTGGAATACGTGTCAGTGAATGCTGCAAAATGCAGCTGAAAGACCTTGATTTATCTGTAGAAGTTGCGCTCGTAAAAGGAAAAGGGAAAAAAGAAAGATATGTACCGATCGGATCTTTTGCAAGAGGGGCCCTTGAACGATATATCAACGACGGGCGGAAACAGTTGCTTGAAAAAACAGAAAATAAGTCAGATTCTCTTTTTTTAAACTATAAAGGGGAACCTTTAAGTACGAGAAGCGTAAGAAACATATTAAATAAACTAATTGAGGAATCGTCGCTTACCATACATATCAGCCCGCACGTTTTACGTCATACGTTTGCGACACATATGTTGAATGAAGGAGCAGATTTAAGAGCCGTTCAGGAACTCTTAGGCCATTCAAATTTATCCTCTACACAAGTTTATACACATGTCTCAAAAAGCCATTTGAAAAAAATTTATAATAATGCGCATCCTCGAGCATAAAAACAAAAAGGGAGGGATTTTTCAATGTCAACATTTCATGCTACTACAATATTTGCAATTCGGCACAACGGTAAAGCAGCAATGACGGGTGATGGCCAGGTTACTTTTGGAAATGCAGTTGTAATGAAGCATACAGCCAGAAAGGTCAGAAAGCTATATGGCGGAAAAGTACTTGCGGGATTTGCTGGATCTGTTGCTGATGCATTTACGCTGTATGAAAAATTTGAGAGCAAGTTAGAAGAGTTCAGCGGCAACTTACAGCGAGCTTCAGTCGAAATGGCTAAGGAATGGCGCACAGATCAAGTTTTGCGAAAACTTGAAGCGTTGCTTATCGTTATGAACCACGAACATATGCTTTTGATTTCTGGTACAGGAGAAGTTATTGAACCGGATGATGGAATCTTGGCGATCGGTTCTGGGGGTAATTATGCTCTTGCGGCTGGCCGGGCACTGAAGAATCACGCTCCTGAGCTTTCTGCAAAAGAAATAGCTCTTGCATCGTTAAAGACCGCTGGTGAGATTTGTGTTTACACGAACACAGAAATAGTTCTTGAAGAATTGTAAAAAAGTAAAGGAGCGGTTGCAATGAATAGTCAATTAACTCCAAGGCAGATTGTTGAGAAGTTAGATCAATATATTATAGGTCAAAAAGATGCAAAGAAAGCTGTGGCAGTTGCACTTCGTAACCGTTATAGAAGAAGTTTGCTCGATGACAAACTGCGTGATGAAGTTTCGCCTAAAAACATTCTAATGATTGGTCCTACAGGTGTTGGTAAGACAGAAATCGCTAGAAGGCTTGCGAAGCTTGCTCAAGCTCCTTTTATAAAAATTGAAGCTACGAAGTTCACTGAAGTTGGCTATGTAGGACGTGATGTCGATTCGATGGTCCGTGATCTTGTAGAAACTTCAGTAAGACTTGTAAAAGAATTAAGGATGAACGAAGTAAAAGACAAAGCGGAGCAGAACGCGAATAAGCGTCTAGTCGAGCTTCTTGTCCCAGGTAAAAAGACTGAAACAAGTTTTAAAAATCCACTTGAAATGTTCTTTGGCGGCGGAAATCAAGAACAAGAACAGAAACCGCAGCAAGACGATGCTGCTGATCTTCGACAAAAGCGCAATCAGATGGCGCAAAAGCTTGCTCTTGGCGAGATGGAAGATCACCTTGTTACGGTTGAAGTGGATGAACAAAATCCGTCTATGCTAGATATGTTCCAAGGCTCAGGTCTTGAGCAAGTAGGAATGAACATGCAAGACATGATTGGCGGACTTATGCCAAAGAAAAAGAAAAAACGCAAACTGACTGTTCGTGAAGCTCGTAAGGTTTTAACGCAAGATGAAGCAGCTAAATTAATTGATATGGACGATGTTACGAGTGAAGCAGTTTACAAGACAGAACAAACAGGTATTATATTTATAGATGAGATTGATAAGATAGCTGGAAAGAACCAAAACTCTGCGGATGTGAGCCGAGAAGGTGTTCAAAGAGATATCCTTCCAATCGTTGAAGGTTCAACAGTTATTACAAAATACGGATCAATTAAAACAGATCATATCTTGTTTATAGCTGCGGGTGCTTTTCATATCTCGAAGCCATCAGATCTGATTCCGGAGCTTCAAGGAAGATTTCCAATCCGAGTTGAATTAAATAACTTGTCTGTTGAAGATTTTACACGTATATTAATAGAGCCTGATAATGCGATAATCAAACAGTATAAAGCTCTATTGAGTACAGAAGGTATAAATGTTGAATTTTCTGACGATGCTATTGCTAAGATTGCAAGTATCGCATATGAAGTTAATCAAGACACTGATAATATTGGTGCTAGAAGACTTCATACCATATTAGAACGCTTGCTGGAAGATTTATCTTTTGAAGCGCCTGATATAAGTTTAGATCAAATAACCATTACACCCGAGTATGTAGAAGAAAAACTGGCTAACATCGCAAAGAACAAGGATCTGAGCCAATATATTTTATAGGATGCAGTAGGAGGAAGAAAGACAATGAATTTATTAAACAAAGCAAGAAGCATTAACTCAATGCTACAACAAACAGGTGGTAAACAAGTAAACTTTAAAGAGATGGCCGAAACACTTAGCACGGTAATAGAAGCTAATATTTTTGTAGTTAGCCGCCGTGGTAAACTTTTAGGTCTTGCTCTTAAACAAGAAATTGAAAACGAGCGCATGAAGAAAATGATTGAAGACCGTCAATTTCCTACAGATTACACAAAAAATCTTTTCAATATTACTGAATCTCTTTCAAATATTGATGTGGAAAGTGACTATACAGCATTTCCGGTCGAGAACAAAGATCTTTTCTCTACAGGTTTAACTACGATTGTTCCGATCGTTGGTGGAGGAGAAAGACTAGGTACTCTAATCCTTTCTAGACTATCTACTTCATTCGAGGAAGATGATTTAGTATTAGCGGAATATGGTGCAACAGTAGTTGGAATGGAAATCCTTCGTGAGAAAGCTGAAGAAATCGAAGAAGAAGCTCGTAACAAAGCTGTTGTGCAGATGGCGATCAGTTCACTATCATACAGTGAGCTAGAAGCAATCGAACATATTTTTGAAGAACTAGAAGGCAATGAAGGGCTTCTAGTAGCAAGTAAAATTGCAGACAGAGTTGGAATTACTCGTTCTGTTATCGTAAACGCTCTTCGTAAACTAGAGAGCGCTGGTGTAATCGAATCTCGTTCACTAGGTATGAAAGGGACGTACATTAAAGTATTAAACGATAAGTTCTTACTTGAACTTGAGAAACTAAAAACTTCATAATAAGTAGCATTGAAAAACCAATCCCAGTAACTAGGGGATTGGTTTTTTGTGTTTTGGTGACTATTTTCTGAGCAGCATATGCTAGGAGTTTTATGCTCACTCATTAATGTCCAGTAAGCCTTAAAGCTAACTGGACGAGTGCTATCCGAGAAATGCTAGCACTACCTAACAAACAAACACTTTTAATAACAATAATTGTAAAAATATGTCGATGAATGCGAATGTAGTATAGTCGTCCCGCATCAAGCTTGAATATAGGGATTTTATTACTAGAAACGAATTTGGGCACAAAGTCACGGTCGAAATATAGTTCTTTCTATCGAAAAAAGTCATTTTGGGAAAAAATACATAGACACTTTTTGGATATATCACTTAAAATATGATAGTGAGGTAAGAATTTACAATAGTTGAAACATATATAGTAAAAAAGAGGGAGTGATGAACTTGTTCTCTAGCCCTATCATGAAAAACCTGGAAATGGCATTAGATGGATCGGCATTAAAACAAAAAACCATTTCAAATAATTTGGCTAATGTGGACACTCCTGGATATAAAGCGAAAGAAACGGTTTTTAATCAGGAATTAAAAAGAAGTTTACAAGCACATCGAACAGATCCACGTCATTTTTCATTTAGTACTGGATCGGCATCTTCTTATAATGTAAAAGAAAAAGCGAATACAGTGATGAATCATAACGGCAACAATGTAGATGTAGATAAAGAAATGGCAGAGTTAGCGAAGAATCAACTCTATTATCAGACACTTGTTCAGCGTATTAACGGAAAATTCAATTCGATTAAGATGGTTGTTAAAGGCGGGAGATAGATATGGGAGTTTTTGATGCAATGAATGTTTCGGCATCCGGTTTAACCGCTCAACGGCTTAGAATGGATGTCGCTTCATCTAATATGGCTAATGTCGATTCGACACGAGGAACATTTAAAAATGGCAAGTGGGAGCCTTATCAGCGCAAAATGGTTGTATTAGGTTCAGGTGAGTCTAGTTTTAAAACCATGTTTAATAAAGCGGTAAATAAAGGAGAACTTTCGGGAGTTAAAGTAAATCAAGTAATAAATGATCAATCGCCATTCAAGACGGTTTATCAGCCTGATCATCCTGATGCCAACGAAGATGGATTCGTTCTTCTTCCGAATGTGGATCCACTTAAAGAAATGGTTGATTTAATGAGTGCTACTAGATCATACGAAGCAAATGTTACTGCATTAAACGCAGCAAAAGGAATGTACTTAAAAGCATTAGAAATTGGCCGTTAGGAGTGGTGAGACATGGATAAAATTTCAATCGGAGCGCTTCAGAGTATAAGTAATAGTACTCCAACAGCAAAAACGACACCTTTTGAAGCTCAAGAAGACTTTAAGAGCTATCTGAAAGGTGCTTTAGATACGTTAAGCGAAACACAAGCACAATCAAATAATGCTACACAAGCACTGATGAATGGGAATATGGACAACCTTCATCAGGTTATGATAACAGCTGAAAAAGCAAGTGTAACCATGCAAACGACTCTTGAAATCCGCAATAAAGTTGTTGAAGCCTACCAGGAGATCATGAGGATGCAAGTTTAATAATTAATACATATTTCGAAAGATGCATTCTGTTTTGGGGGTAGCTTTTAAAATTTTTATTGTGTTTATCGGGGGAAAAAATGAAAGAAAAATGGATACACATCACCAAGCAAATTACCGAGCGATTTAAAACACGTTCAAACACACAAAAAGGATTAATTCTCGCAGGAATATTCCTTTTTATCGCAGGATTTATTTTTCTAACGGTCATGTTGTCAAGACCTACTCTCGTTCCATTGTACTCGAATCTTTCCCCTCAGGAAGCAGGGCAGATACAAGAGAACTTAAATAGTAAAGGTGTCGCTAATGAAGTTCGAGATGGCGGCAAGACGATCATGGTTCCTGAAGAACAGGTGAACAACCTTCAAGTGCAGCTTGCGGCTGAAGGATTGCCTGAAAGCGGGAATATCGATTTTTCGTATTTTGGAGAAAAATCTGGGTTTGGGATTACAGATAAGGAATTCGGAGTTCTTGAAAGAGAAGCTACTCAAACAGAGATTGCAAACTTGATAAAAAGCATTAATGGAGTTGAAGATGCAAGTGTGATGATCACACTGCCTGAAAGCAGTGTCTGGGTGAATCAAGAAGAAGAAAAAGCGTCTGCTTCTGTCGTTCTATCCTTGGGTGCTGGGGCCAAGTTGAATGAAGATCAAGTAAAAGCACTATATCATCTTGTTTCTAAAAGTGTGGCGAACCTGCCTATGGAGAATATCGTCATTACAGACCAATACTTTAATTATTACGATTTGAATTCAGTAAGTTCCACTTCATCAGCTTCTAAGTATGAAGAACAGCGTAAAATCAAGCAGGATGTTGAAAGAGATCTTCAGAGACGAGTTCAACAGATGCTATCAACCATTATGGGGCAAGGTAAAGTAGTGGCAACTGTTACGACTGACATTGATTTTACTGAAGAAAAACGTGAAGAAACCATTGTAGAGCCAGTCGATCAAGAGAATATGAAAGGCATCGAAGTGAGTGTCGAGCGAATTCGTGAAACATTTACGGGTGAGGGAGCTCCGGCAGGCGGTGTAGGAGGAACGGGTGATCAAGAAGTTCCAACTTATCCTGGATCTACAGCTGGATCAAACGGTGACTATGAAAAAGTTGAAGAGCGTATCAACAATGAAGTAAATAAAATTCGTAAAGAAATTGTTGAAAGTCCTTACCAGATTCGTGATTTAGGAATTCAAGTAATGGTTGAGCCGCCAACGCCTGATAAGCCAGATTCTCTTCCGCAAGAACGTCTGGACGATATTGAACAAATTTTGAGTGCGATCGTTAGGACTAGCATCTCCAAAGATATAAACAATCAGTTGACGGAAGAACAGATTCAAGAAAAGATATTCGTTTCAGCGCAGCCATTTAATGGAAAACAAGAAACAACTCCAATTTCGACTGGAATTCCATTTTGGATTTATGTTGTAGGCGGCATTTTGCTGATCGTTATCATTCTACTAATCTTCTTGCTTTCTCGTAAAAAGAAAACGGAAACAGAAGGTACGATTGAAGACTTTGAGATGGATACGCAAGAAACGTTCTACGTTCCAGATGTAAATAAAGAACAAGGCTCAGAAGGAACGGTACGAAAAGAACAGTTAGAAAAAATGGCAAAAGAAAAGCCAGAAGAATTCGCAAAACTTGTAAGAACATGGTTATCAGAAGAATAGGAGCTAACGAACGATGGCAAAAGGTATGAAAGAGCTGTCAGGTAAAGAGAAAGCAGCGATTCTCGTTATCTCTTTAGGCCCTGATGTAGCCGCACAAGTATATAAACATTTAAGCGAAGAAGAGATTGAACGATTGACACTTCAAATCTCACAAGTTAGAAAGGTAGATTCAACACTTAAAGAAGAAATCATTACACAGTTTCATCAGCTGGCGCTTGCTCAGGATTATATTACGCAAGGCGGCATTGGCTACGCGAAAACGGTATTAGAAAAAGCAGTTGGTAAAGATGAAGCAATGCAGATCATCAACCGTTTAACATCAACTCTTCAAGTAAGACCATTTGATTTTGCCCGAAAAGCGGATCCAGGACAGATTTTAAATTTCATTCAAAACGAACATCCGCAAACGATTGCTCTTATCTTGTCATATTTGGATTCATCTCAAGCAGGACAGATCTTATCTGAACTTCCACAAGAGATGCAAGCGGATATCGCAAAAAGGATCGCGTTAATGGATCGAACATCACCTGAAGTGATTAATGAAGTGGAACAAATCTTAGAGCGCAAACTTTCTGCTACCGTTACACAAGATTTTACACAAGCTGGCGGAGTAGAAGCGGTTGTTGAAGTACTAAACGGCGTTGACCGCAGTACAGAACGAACGATTCTTGACGCCCTTGAAATACAAGATCCAGAACTGGCAGAAGAGATCAAGAAAAGAATGTTTGTGTTTGAAGACATCGTTACTCTTGATAATCGTGCTATTCAGCGAGTGATTAGAGAAGTTCAAAACGAAGACTTGCTTCTCGCTCTTCGTGCCTCAAGTGAAGAAGTTAAAGAAGTTATGTTTAAAAATATGTCTCAGCGAATGGCAGAAAACTTTAAAGAAGAGATGGAATTCATGGGTCCTGTCAGACTTCGGGATGTAGAAGAAGCTCAATCCAGAATCGTTGGGACGATACGCAGACTTGAAGAAGCTGGGGAGCTCGTTATTGCTAGAGGCGGAGGAGATGATGTGATTGTCTAAAGTAATTAAATCTTTTCACAATCACAAAGAAAAAAGTGAAGCTGAAACAGGGCGAGTGGTAATCGGAATCCAATCGATTTCGCATTTTTCTCAAGTTAATGATTGTTTGTTAGAAGAAGATGATGAAACAAAAATTAACAGGTTGAAAAATGAGGCACAAAAGATTCTGGATGAAGCTAAAAAAGAGGCAGCTATCATTACAGCTGCAGCTGAAAGATATAGAGAAGAAAAGCAAGAGATCATGTCCGAAGAAGAGGCAGCTTGGCGAGTAAAATTACAGCAAGAATTTGAAAAAGCTAAAGCAGAAGGTTATGATGCTGGTTTTCAAAATGGTATGGAACAAGGTCACGAAAATTGGCTTGCTCAACTAAATGATGTGAAGCGTTACATGGACCAATTGAGAAACGATTATCACAGTGTTTTGAATGAGGCAGAGCCACAGATGGTTGTTCTTGCGATTAAAGCAGCAGAAAAAATTCTGGGTAAAAAGCTTCAAGAAACTCCAGAAACTTGGATCTCAATTGTAAAACAACTTGTAAAAGAAGCTCGGGAATTTGAAGAAATAAAGTTGTACGTTCCGGCACATTGGTTTGAACTCACTCAAGAATATCGTGAAGAATTAAAAAATATGCTTCAGTCGACCGCAACACTTTTTATTTATCCAGATGAATCGTTATCAGATAACGGTGCAATAATCGAGTTTCCGTTTGGAAAGATTGATGCGACTCTTGATGTTCAGCTAAAAGAAATCAGAGAAAAGCTGCTTGAACAAATTGAGGTGACAGAACATGAACGTTGATCAGCTGATCGACTCACTTCAATCCATTGATTCATATAAACGGTATGGTAAAGTCATTCGGGTTGTTGGGCTGATGATCGAATCAAAAGGCCCCAAAACATCTATAGGTGATGTTTGTTATATCCATACAGGAAACACTAAAAAACTAAAAATAAAAGCCGAGGTTGTTGGCTTTCAGGAAGAAAATGTTTTATTGATGCCTTTTACATATGTAAAGGAAATTGCAGTAGGAAGTTTAGTAGAAGCTACTGATCGCCCTTTAGAGATTAAAGTAGGTCACTCATTAATCGGAAAAGTGTTAGACGGGATGGGGTTACCATTAGACGGCTCTTCATTACCTAGGGGGTTGTTTCGCTTTCCATCTGAAAACGAGCCTCCAAACCCGATGGAACGGCCAAGAATTCATGAAAGTATACAGTTAGGAATACGGTCGATCGATAGTCTTTTAACAGTCGGTAAAGGTCAGCGAGTAGGCATATTCGCTGGAAGCGGTGTGGGGAAAAGTACACTTCTTGGTATGGTGGCAAGAAATTCAACGGCTGATCTTAATGTCATCGCCCTCATAGGTGAACGCGGCCGAGAAGTGCTTGATTTTATTGAAAGAGATCTTGGAGAAGAAGGACTGAAGCGTTCGATTGTGGTGGTGGCCACTTCTGATCAGCCTGCCTTAATGCGGATAAAAGGTGCCCTGACAGCTACAAGCATCGCCGAATATTTCCGTGATCAAGGCAAGAACGTCATGTTGATGATGGATTCAGTCACACGTGTTGCAATGGCTCAGAGGGAGATTGGACTTGCTGTAGGGGAACCTCCAACAACCAAAGGGTATACACCTAGTGTTTTTGCGGTACTTCCAAAATTACTTGAACGATCAGGGACGAACAAGTTTGGCACAATTACGGCATTCTACACGGTTCTCGTAGATGGAGACGATTTTAACGAGCCGATATCTGATACAGTTCGTGGAATTCTGGATGGACATTTTATACTTGATCGAAATTTAGCGAATAAAGGTCAGTTCCCTGCAGTGAACATATTAAAAAGTATCAGCAGGGTGATGAATGACATTGTTCCAAAGAAGCATCGGCAAGCGGCAGAGCGTTTGCGCGAACTATTGTCTTCTTATGTAGAGGCAGAAGATTTGATAAGCATTGGCGCGTATAAAAGAGGTTCATCTAAATCAGTTGATGAAGCGATTCAAATGTACCCTAGTATTTTAACTTTTTTAAAGCAGCAAGTAGATGAAGATGTTAGTTATGAAGACGCCATACAACGGCTGTTGATCGAATTTGGAGGGGATGAACAGTAATGTCATTTCATTTCTCTATGGAAAAAGTATTAACCGTTAAACAGAAAGAGAAAGAATCGATAGAACAAGAGTTAGGAGAAGCTGTTCAAGCATTCGAAAGCGTTGCAGAAGAAATATACAGTCTTTTAAAACGAAAAGAAGACATTGAAAATCTTTCGAATCATCAGTTTCAACAAAGAATTTTCGTCAATGACCTGCAAAATACGCAGCGCTTTCTTTTATCCATGACAAACAAGATTAAAGGATTACAGCCAGTACTTCAAAGAGCAAGAGAAAGAATGCAAATCATACAGCAGAAATTGGTGCAGCAGACGATCGAAGTAAAAAAATACGAAAAGCTGAAAGAAAAACAGTTAACTGCCTATAAGGTGGAAATAACTTCTTATGAAAATAAGCAGAACGATGAATTTTCAGTTTTGCGTTTTGCGAAGTCGTAAAAATCAGGTGATCACATGAAACAAAACGAAAAATCAAGCAAATTGGTTTGGTTTCTATTAGTTATCTTTGTCCCTGCGGTGTTTGCACTTACCGTTTTTGGAATTGTGCTTTCATTTATGGGAGTAGATGTTGTCGAAGAGGCGAAAAACAAGATACCAGTAATCAATACGGTTCTTAAGGAAGATGAACAAGCTGCTGTAACAAGTAACGTACAAGAAAAACAATGGAAATCAAAGTTCGATGAACAAGAAGATTACATTAAGATGCTATCAGCGGATCTCCAAAAGAAAGAAAAGGAAGTCACAGACCTAAAAACCAATATTGCATTGTTAGAAAAGCAAGTGGAAGATGCTGAAGCGAGTGTAAAAGACGAAGAGAATACGCAGTTAAAAAAGCTTTATGAGGCGATGTCAGCAAAAGATGCAGCAGCGGTTTTGACAGAGATGAACAACAACCAAGTTATAGGTATTCTTACGCTGTTACAGTCTGAAACTCAAGCTGCCATACTATCCAAACTTGATGCAAAACGGGCAGCGGAACTTACTGTATTATTGGCAAACAATTCTCTTTAAAAAGGAGGTGAACAACATGCAAATGATGATATCACAGTCAGCTGTTTTAACTCAGCCTTCACCGGTCTCTTCTAATTCTCAAAAAGCAACCAGCGCATCTTCATTATTTTCTCAATTACTTGCATCAACAAGTGTAATTAAAGAAGAAAACGGAGACGGATTGGGTGGAATAATTTTAAACCTGTTATCAGAAGTGCCTGAACTAGATTGGGATGCAGAAGCTATTGATTCAGAAAATGTTCAGACAATATTGAACGAGATGCCGCCCGAAATGAAAGAAATGCTTGAGAAACTGCTTCAGGAACAAATCAATCTTTCAGAAGTCGCTGTTAATCCAGCACAAGAGATGAAGTTAGCTTTATTGTTACAAGCAATAGTTAACGATCAAAACGGCACATTATCTCCTACTGGTCAAAAACAAGTATCAGCCATCATTGAAAAGTGGTTTCCAGGCTTGAAGCTCGATCAAAAAGATTCAATAACGAAACAAGTGGAACAAATTTTCGGGCAAGTAAAAAAGCTTTTGAACGATGAAAGTACTCAAGATAAGACAGCTTTTCTAAAAGTAACAGAAACTTTAACTGCGGTTAAAAAAGTACAAAGTTATGCAGACCAAGCTTTCCAGAGATTTGTACCGACAAAGCAAACAGAACAAACGGTTTCATCCATTAAAGAACTTCAAACAGTACAAAGTCCGCTCACGCCTCTTGAACAATGGACGTTGAAAGTTCCAGTTTCACAAGGAGAAGGACAAAAAGAGCAGTTCATCCGTGACGTTCAGAGAATCATAACTAGTGGAAAAATCATTGTAAATGAAGCAGGGTTTACAAAGATGCATATTCGGTTAACTCCTGAACATCTAGGAACCGTCGAAATTCAGCTTATTCAAAAGCATGGAGAAATTGCAGCAAAGATTATTGCTTCTAGTCAAGGAGCAAAAGAGGCATTAGATGGACAGCTTACTCAGTTAAAACAAGCTTTTTCCAGTCAAAACATTGATTTTGAAAAGGTAGAGGTATTTGTAAAGAGTGACGAGCAATCTTTCGAATTTCATGATCAAGGGAATCAGGGATATGAAGATCAGCAACAAAGCACAGATAAGGGAACAGATGAAACGGAATTAGAGAATTTGTCATTTGAAGAGCAGTTGTCACAAATGGTATTAAACGAAAAGGTGTGATGAAGTTATGACAAAAGTATCTGAAGACCTCATGCTTTCAAGTTACCAAGCAAAAACGAAGCAAACAGGTTCAAATATTTTAGGAAAAGATGATTTTCTGAAAATCTTAATGACACAGCTTCAAAATCAAGATCCAACGAGCCCTATGCAAGATCGTGAATTTATCGCACAGATGGCTAGCTTTTCCTCTTTAGAACAGATGACGAATATGAACCAGACTATGCAGCAGTTCTTAACTTTTCAAACGGAAGCCTCGCTTTTGCAGCAGAGTCAGATGATCGGCAAACACGTTACCTATGAAACGGAAACGGTTGATGCAGAAGGAAACAAAAAGATAGAAGAAAAAGAAGCGGTTGTGAAATCAGTATTGTTTGAAAAAGGTTCTGTACAGCTCGAATTGAGTGATGGAACGAAAATTACAAGTTTTCAAGTAATCAAGATATCAGACCAGGCTAATTAAGGAGTTGATACTATGGGCGAACGGATACACGCTCATCAAATGTACCAGCCGATCCTTTATCCAAAGCAAAGTCAGCAAAAAGATATAAGTCAATCTTTTAAGTCTTTATTCGATAAAGAACTTGTAAATCAGCTCACTGTAAGCAAACATGCTCAGAAAAGACTTCAAGATAGGAACATTACAATATCAGAATTCAGCTGGAACAAGATAAGTGAAAAGATCATGGAAGCAGGACAAAAAGGCATTAAAGATTCTCTAGTTATCATGAAAGATGTCACGCTTGTCGTAAATGCCCCAAATCAGACGGTGATTACAGCGTTAGATAGAAACGAAAGTACATCTCAGATCTTTACAAACATCAATGGTGCAATCGTCATAGACGAATAAAAACGAGCTGGACCTTTACAGGAGGCTCACAAAAACTGCCGAATGACAGACGCAGTTACTAAACCAAGTAAGGGAGATAAAACAAATGTTACGTTCTATGTATTCAGGAATCAGCGGTATGAAAAACTTTCAGGTGAAGCTTGATGTAATCGGTAATAACATTGCTAACGTTAATACATATGGCTTCAAGAAGGGCCGTACAACCTTTAAAGATTTAGTGAGTCAGCAGATTGCTGGTGCAGCGGCACCTGGTGCAGGTCGTGGTGGAGTTAATGCAAAACAAGTAGGATTGGGTTCACAGCTTGCTACTATTGATACAGTTCACACTCAAGGCAGCTTGCAAACTACAGGACGTCCGCTAGATTTAGGGATTTCTGGAGACGGATTTTTCAGACTAGGGACAGGTACGCTTAATGGAACAAATATTACTTTATCAGATACTACATTTTCAAGAGCAGGTAACTTTTATCTTGATCAAAATGGCTATGTTGTAAATGGTGACGGTAAGTTTTTATTAGGCAATGGTAATACAACCATTCAAATTCCTACTAATGCAAAAAGTTTCAGTGTAGGAGCAGACGGTAAGGTTAATTTCATAGATAACGTTGGTGTTTTACAAACTGCTGGACAAATTCAATTAGCTAAATTCTCTAATAACGAAGGCTTGGAAAAAGCGGGCGGTAATGAGTACCGACAAAGTACAAACTCTGGGTTACCTACCACGTCATTCCCTGGTGATGTAGGGGGAGCTGGAACTCTAGTAGCAGGTGCGCTTGAAATGTCCAACGTCGACCTATCTGAAGAGTTCACTGAAATGATCGTTGCACAGCGTGGATTTCAAGCAAATACAAGAATCATCACAACATCCGATGAAATCCTCCAGGAACTGGTGAACTTAAAACGTTAATGTGAAGGGAGGAAGGGTTGAGCAGATTGCTGCTTAGCCCCCAACTCATATGATTACTTTAACTCAGTTGAACGGCAGCACGTTTACACTAAACGCCATATATATCGAACAGGTTCAGTCTTTTCCTGACACCACAATAACGTTAACGACAGGTAAGAAGTTTGTTGTTAAAGAAAGTGAAGATCAGGTTGCTCATAAAATCACAGCATTTTATAGAGACATTAATCTGCTTCCGTTGAGTCAGAAAAAGGAGGGTTTGTAGTTGGGAAAAAAAACCGTAACAATTATGCTTTCCATGCTAGTAGCTATAGGTCTCATAGGCGCTGCAGGCTATTTTGGATTCAAACAATTTTCACCAAAGACGGAAGCATCTGAACCGACTGCTGAGGAATTGGATAAGCTTATGGTACAAACGGAAGAGATGACAACCAATCTAGCAGATCAAGCTTACGTGAAGATCCAGTTTGAGATTCAGGCTGACAATAAAGATGCGAAACATGAGTTAGAAAAAAGATTGTTTCAAGTGAAAAACTTAATCATCTTTGAGATCTCAAACATGAAGACAGAAGAACTATCTGGACAAAAAGGCTTGGTTTCTCTAGAGAATACATTAAAGACAGAGATTAATAAGGTTATGCAGGACGGAAAAGTAGTCAGAGTCTACACAACTCAAAAGATCATACAATAATTCATTTGGCTCTTTTTAAAAGTTTGTTGCTTTTATGTAATTTTGTTCATTCTCTTAACTGCCAAGTTGATTGGAGTGCAAGGTGCGAGACTCTCGGCTAGGACGAGTGGTCAGGTGAGACCCTTTAAGGCGCAAAGCGGCAAGGGGCTCACCGCACGCCCCGCGGAAAGCGAAGCAACCTGGAACGGAAATCAACTACTTACAAGAGCAACAAAGTTTGCGAGAACAGCCATTCATTAAAAACGGCATGAAAAGAGGTGAGACTCTTGGTTGATGTTTTATCACAAAACGAAATTGATGCTCTTTTATCGGCTCTTTCTACAGGAGAGATGGACGCAGAGGAGCTTAAAAAGGAAGAGTCAGAGAATAAAGTTAAAGTTTACGATTTTAAGAGAGCTCTTCGTTTCTCTAAAGAACAAATTCGCAGTTTAACTCGTTTGCATGAAAATTTCGCAAGGCTTTTAACGACTTATTTTTCAGCACAGTTAAGAACTTATGTACAGATTGGTGTAGCTTCTGTTGATCAGCTTCCATACGAAGAATTTATTCGTTCTGTACCAAAGATGACACTGTTGAATGTATTTGAAGCACAGCCTTTTGAAGGACGAATCTTAATGGAAGTCAATCCTAACATTGCATACGCCATGCTTGATCGAGTAATGGGTGGCAGCGGGGCCGGAATGAATAAGATTGAAAACCTGACAGAAATTGAAACGAGAATTATGAGTCAGTTGTTTGAAAACACGCTTGATAGTTTTAAAGAAGCATGGACAAGTGTTATTGAACTAGATCCTTTCATGGTAGATCTGGAAGTTAATCCGCAATTTTTGCAAATGGTCTCTCCAAATGAAACGGTAGTTGTTATCTCGTTAAACACTACAATTGGAGAAACGAGCGGCATGATTAACATCTGCCTTCCGCATGTTGTAATCGAGCCAATCATCCCGAAACTCTCTGTTCATCATTGGATGCAAAATAAAAAGAAAACTAGAATACCAGGGGAAACTGAATTTATTGAACAAAAACTAAAAAATGCACTTTTGCCCTTTAAGGTTGAGTTAGGATCTTCAGAAATGTCGATAGAAGAATTTTTGCATTTATCAATCGGTGATTGTATCGAACTGAATCAAAGAATTAATCAGCCACTTGTCATTAAAGTGGAGAACAACCCTAAGTTTTATGGCCAGCCCGGTAAAGTGAAGAAAAAGCTAGCCGTTCAAATTATAGAAACCATTAAGGAGGATGAGGATCAATGGTAAGTGGAGATATGCTTTCACAAGACGAAATTGATGCTTTGCTGAATGGTGGAAGTGCTTCCTCGTCCGGAGTGACCGAAACCGAGGATTATTTATCTTCTATTGAGCAAGATGCGTTAGGTGAGATCGGAAACATTTCTTTTGGAAGTGCTGCAACTGCGCTATCAACCCTTTTAAACCAAAAGGTAGAAATTACGACACCTACTGTAAGTGTAGTGAAAAGGACGGAATTAAAAGACGAGTTTCCAATTCCTCATGTCGCTGTTCAAGTAACTTACACAGAAGGAATTGAAGGAGCAAACTTACTTGTGATCCGAAAAACGGATGCACAGATCATTGCAGACTTGATGCTTGGCGGTGAAGGAACGAATCCTTCTCCTGATTTCGGTGAACTTCAGCTGAGTGCAGTAGGTGAAGCGATGAATCAGATGATGGGCTCTGCTTCTACGTCCATGTCGACGATCTTTAACAAAAAGGTCGATATCTCACCGCCTAAGATTGATTTTCTGGACGTTGAATCAAACACAAGCTTAATTCCAGATGAAGAGATATTAGTAAAAGTATCATTCAGGCTCAAAGTGGGTGAACTGATCGATTCAAATATCATGCAGTTAATCGATGCAGATTTCTCTAAGAATCTAGTACATAAACTTATGAATCCTGAACCTGTGATGCAGAATGAACCTGTTGCAGATTATGTTCCTCAGAAAGAAGATGCTGCACCAGCGCAACCTTACACTCATTATGAGGAGCCGGTTCAGCGAGAAACAAGACCGATGGCTGCACCTTCCTATCAGCCGCAGATGAGGGATGTTTCCGTTCAGCCTGCAAGCTTTTCAGACTTTGGAGATTTTGAATCGAACCAAACGGAGACAAAGAATCTAGATATGCTGCTGGATATTCCGCTTCAAGTAACAGTTGAATTAGGAAGAACGAAGAAAACGATTAAAGATATCTTAGAAATGTCTCAAGGCTCGATTGTAGAGCTTGATAAATTAGCAGGTGAACCAGTAGATATTTTTGTTAATCAAAAAATGATCGCAAAAGGCGAGGTTGTTGTTATTGACGAAAACTTTGGAGTTCGTGTAACAGAGATTTTAAGCCAGCGTGATCGCTTAGAAAAATTGAAGTAACTAACGGAGGTAAGTGTAATGGGAGAGCGTATTTTAGTTGTAGATGATGCAGCATTTATGAGAATGATGATTAAAGATATTCTAGTCAAGAACGGTTTTGATGTTGTAGGTGAAGCGGCAGATGGTGCGCAAGCCATCGAGAAGTTTCAAGAGTTAAAACCTGACTTAGTAACAATGGATATTACAATGCCTGAGATGGATGGTATCTCAGCATTAAAAGAGATCAAAAAAAACAAACCCCGATGCAAAGATCATTATGTGTTCAGCGATGGGTCAGCAAGCAATGGTAATTGATGCGATTCAAGCAGGAGCAAAAGACTTTATCGTAAAGCCATTTGCAGCTGATCGCGTTATTGAAGCGATTAAGAAGACTTTAGGCTAAGAAGTTCGATGTATAGATGGTTAATCAGTATTTTTGCAGCAGTTTGCCTTTCGTTTGTACCATACAGCGTACAAGCGGAAGGCAGCGGTTCAGGAAAAAGCGTCTGGGACTCAGTAAATGACTCTAGTCAAAAAAGCAACAAAGAACAAACACCGCAAATGAATACAGCTAACACTTCTGATGGCGGAAGCACTTTTATGATGCTTGTTAAACTAGTTTTTATGCTCGGAGTCGTTCTAGCGATCTTGTTTTTTGTATTGCGTTTTATCCAAAAAAAGTCTGTTCGTTTTCAAGATGGGAAGAACTTGCAGTCTTTAGGCGGGATCGGTATTGGGCAGAATCGTTCTGTTCAGCTTATCAAAACTGGAAATTCAGTATTGGTAGTCGGTGTTGGGGATACGGTGAATCTATTAAAAGAGATTACAGATGAAACCGAAGTTCAAATGATGCTCGATCAGCACCAGGCTCAAAACACGGCTCAAAACGTCTCAGCGATAACGAGTCATTTAAAATCAAAATGGTTAAAAAGTAAAGATGAAACTCGTGATGAAGGTGGAAGCAGTCAGGCAGTTTCCTTTAAAAATATGCTGAATTCAATTGTAGAGGACAAGAAGGAACAACAAAGAGAAATTCAGAAAGCACTAGAGAAAGGGAAACATCATGAATGAATTTATTCCTGGTTTAGATTTGGATTTTATAAACAATAGCGATCCAGCCAATATGGAAACAACCATTCAGCTTTTGTTGCTCTTAACTGTGCTTTCGCTGGCTCCTAGTATTCTGATTCTCATGACATGTTTTACGAGAATCATCATTGTCTTAACTTTCGTCAGAACATCGCTCGCAACACAGCAGATGCCGCCTAACCAGGTACTAATTGGTATCGCCTTATTCTTAACTTTTTTTATTATGGCACCTGTTCTGCATGAAGTGAACAAAGAAGCTGTTCAGCCTTTAGTAAAAGGTGAGATTAGTCAGGAAGAAGCTTTTGATAAAGGAAGTCTTCCGATTAAAGAATTTATGGCAAAGCACACAAGGCAGAAAGATCTCATGTTGTTTATGGAATATTCTGGAGCAAAAAAGCCCGAAAGTATTAAAGATATCCCTTTAACCACTCTAGTGCCAGCTTATGCAATCAGTGAATTAAAGACGGCGTTTCAAATTGGATTTATGATTTTTGTACCATTTTTGATTATTGATATGGTCGTTGCTTCTATTTTAATGGCTATGGGGATGATGATGCTGCCTCCTGTTATGATATCACTGCCATTTAAGATTTTATTATTTGTACTAGTGGATGGCTGGTACCTCATCGTCAAATCATTGTTATTAAGCTACTAGGGCAGGTGGAAAGATGGATTCTCAATTTGTAATATCTTTGGCTGAAAAAGGGGTATACATGACTTTGCTTTTATGCGGACCATTACTCGCATTAGCACTGGTTGTAGGTTTGATCGTCAGTATTTTTCAAGCCACCACACAGATTCAGGAACAGACACTCGCTTTTATTCCAAAGATCGTGGCGGTTTTAGTAGGACTCGTTTTTTTCGGACCTTGGATGCTGTCACAAATTTTAGGCTTCACATCAAATATCTTTCAAAATTTACACAATTACATAGGATTATAAAATGCTAGAGTTTACTGCTTTTCCTGCCTTTTTATTGATCTTAACTAGAGTATCGGCATTTTTTTTAACAATTCCTGTGTTTTCGAATAAAAATTTACCCGTAGTTCACAAAATAGGACTTTCATTATTTTTATCATGGATCATGTTGTATGCGATAAACCCAGATCCCGTTTCTATAAATGGTTCGTTTCTTCTGTTGGTTATAAAAGAAGCGATGATCGGGCTATCAATTGGTTTTGTTGCAGCGATTGTGTTTTATGCGATCCAAGTGGCTGGTGGATTCATTGATTTGCAGATGGGGTTTGCTATCGCGAACGTCTTTGACCCGCAGACTGGCATTCAAACTCCGCTAATGGGTAGGTATCTATACACATTTGCGATCCTATTCTTACTAGCTACTGATGCCCATCATATGCTGTTAGACGGTATCTTCTATAGCTATAAGTTTCTGCCGCTGAATTCTGCCATTGCTAATTTTGGGAATGGCGGCATGACTAGGTTTGTAATCAGTGTATTTTCTGGAATGTTTCTAGTTGCTCTGCAGATGGCCATTCCGATTGTAGGAACTTTATTTTTAGCTGACTTAGCACTCGGTATTGTAGCGAGAACGGTCCCGCAGATGAACATATTTGTTATTGGACTTCCTGTAAAGATTTTAATCGCACTTGTTTTATTTTTAGTGATAATGCCAGCATTCTTCGTATCTGTTCAATTGCTGGTCGATCAAATGCGAGACAGTATGATTAATTTAATGAAATTGTTAGGGGCTGCTTAAGCTGATGAAATACCCTTTTCACCTGCAATACTTTTCTCAAGAAAAAACAGAAAAAGCGACTCCAAAAAAAGACAGGAAAGCCGTAAAAAAGGTCAGGTTGCTAAAAGTGCGGACATAAATGCAGCTCTTGTATTGTTTGTTTCGGTTATGTCTTTAGCTTTTATGGGGAGCTGGATGGGAGAGCGTTTGCTTCATCTCTTTTCATACAGTCTTGAAAAAAAGCTTTTATATGACGTAACAGAAACGAGCATTCCAAAGCTTTTCTGGGAACTCTCAATGGAAGTTGCCCTAATTCTAGCACCTGTGATGATTGCAGCAATGGCAGGTGGGGTACTAGCGAACTATTTGCAGGTTGGGTTTCTGTTTTCAACAGAAGCGATTCAGATGAAACTTGAACGGATCAACCCTTTATCAGGCTTTAAAAGAATCTACTCTGTTCGTGCGCTAGTTGAACTTTCGAAATCGCTTCTAAAAATTTTGTTCATAGGCGGCGTGACTTTCTTTGTTCTCTGGATGGAGCGGGATGTTTATTTAAGAATGAGTCTTGTAAGTATCGAGGCGTCACTTCCAGTCTTTGGAGGCTTGGCAATAAAGATGGGATTAGCAGCTTCACTCGTTTTACTTTTTCTTGCGTTTCTTGATTATATGTATCAAAAATACGATTTTGAAAAGAACATTAGGATGTCTAAACAAGATATAAAAGATGAATACAAAAAATCCGAAGGTGATCCAAAGATAAAAGGAAAGATCAAGGAAAAACAAAGACAGATGGCTATGAGGAGAATGATGCAAGAAGTCCCTAAAGCGGATGTTATCATTACTAACCCTACACATTATGCGATCTGTTTAAAGTATGACGATGGCAATATGGATGCTCCAGTGGTTGTAGCCAAAGGAGTGGATATCATTGCTCAAAGAATTAAAGAGATCGCAAAAGAGCATAACGTAGCAGTTGTAGAGAACAAACCTCTAGCCAGAACGTTGTATGCACGAGTTGATATCGGTCAAGTGATTCCAGAAGATCTTTTTAAAGCAGTAGCAGAAATATTAGCCTTTGTGTACCGAGTTAAGAAAAAAGCGTAAGGAATGAATAGGAGAGTTTACAGATGAAAGCTAGAGACATGAGTGTTTTAGCAGGGGTAATTTTAATTATTGCCATGCTCGTCATACCACTTCCAACCTTTATGTTGGATTTCTTAATCATAACAAATATATCTCTGGCACTTTTAATTATATTGATTGCCATGAATACTACACAGCCTCTCCAATTCTCTATATTCCCGTCATTGCTTTTGCTAGTGACTCTTTTTAGACTTGGGCTAAACGTTTCGACAACAAGAAGTATCTTATCTACGGGCAATGCCGGCAACGTAGTACATACATTCGGTGAATTTGTAGTCGGTGGAAATATTTTAGTCGGTATTGTTGTATTCTTTATCCTGATTATCATTCAATTTATCGTTATAACGAAAGGATCAGAACGTGTATCTGAAGTAGCAGCAAGATTTACGCTCGATGCAATGCCTGGTAAACAAATGAGTATCGATGCGGATCTTAACGCTGGCATGATTTCTGATCGGGAAGCGAAAGAAAGACGTGAAACAATTGAACGCGAGGCAGATTTTTATGGGGCGATGGACGGTGCGAGTAAATTCGTAAAAGGTGATGCAATCGCTGGTATTATTATCGTTTTAATCAACATGTTATTTGGAATTATAATTGGAATGCTTCAAATGGGGCTTAGTTTTGGTGAGAGTGCAGAATTGTTTACGAGAATGACCGTTGGTGATGGATTGGTCTCGCAAATACCAGCACTTATCATCTCAACTGCAACGGGAATAATCGTGACACGAGCAGCTTCAGAAGGAAATCTTGGTTTTGATATCAGCAAACAATTACTCGCCTATCCGATCATGCTTTTTGTGGCTGGCGGAACGATTATTATGCTCGGATTGTTCACACCAATCAATGACTTTTTCACGATTACGATCGGAGGAATTCTAGCAGTCGGGGGTTATCTGCTTTTAAAAGCAGAACGAGAACAAAAAGAAAAAGAAGAAGTGGTAGAAGAAGATATTCAGACTGAACAACTGAAGAGTCCTGAATCTGTTGTAAACCTTCTTCAGATCGATCCCATTGAGTTCGAATTTGGCTACAGCTTAATACCGTTAGCAGATACCTCACAAGGCGGGGACTTGTTAGATAGAATCGTCATGATCAGAAGACAGCTAGCTCTAGAGCTTGGCATGATTGTGCCGGTAGTCAGAATCAGAGACAACATACAGCTGCAGCCAAATGAATACAGAATCAAAATTAAAGGCAGTCAGGTCGCAAAAGGTGAGCTGTTGCTGGATCATTATTTGGCGATGAGCCCTGGAATTGAAGATGAAGAAGTACAAGGTATAGAAACGATGGAACCTGCTTTCGGTCTTCCTGCTATCTGGATCGGTGAAGAGATGAAAGAGCGCGCCGAATACTCAGGGTACACTGTCGTAGACCCGCCATCTGTTGTTTCAACACATTTAACAGAAGTGATTAAAAAGCACGCTCACGAATTGATCGGCAGACAGGAAACGAAACAGCTGGTAGATCATCTAAAAGAATCATACCCAGCAATAGTAGAAGAAGTTACCCCAGATGCGCTTACGATCGGTGAAGTTCAAAAAGTACTATCAAAACTCTTAAGAGAAAGAATATCCATTCGAAACTTAGCAGTTATTTTTGAAACATTAGCTGATTTTGCAAAAATGACAAAAGATACAGATTTATTAACTGAGTATGTAAGACAAGGTTTGTCCAGACAGATATCTAAAAGTTACACAAATGAAAATGAACCATTACATGTGATTACATTGGGCGGGTCAGTCGAAAAAAAGATAGCCGACGCGGTTCAGCAAACAGAACACGGAAATTATCTTTCTCTTGATCCTCACGATTCACAGTCCATTTTTGACAGCATCACAAGAGAATTGGAATCTGGCAGAAGCTTCGACCAGTCAGTTGTACTGTTGTGTTCTCCTGCAGTAAGAATGTACGTGCGTCAGCTGATTGAAAGATATTTACCAGATGTGGCGGTATTATCGTATAACGAATTAGAACCTGAACTCGAAGTGAAAAGTGTAGGGGTGGTGAACATCTGATGAAAGTGAAGAAATATACAGCACAAAACTTGCCGGAAGCTATGAAACTAGTTAGAGCAGACCTTGGCAGCGGTGCTGTCATCTTAAATACAAGAGAAGTACAAGTTGGGGGACTATTCGGTTTTTTTACAAAAAAGCAATTTGAAATCTTTGCAGGATTAGATCAGGACATCGATTATCAGCAAACAAAAAAACAAACAAAAAATAGTGTGAGAGAACATCAGCAAGTTCCTATTCCGGATGAAGAGCTGACTCAAGAAATTCGTCAGTTAAAGAAAATGGTTCACACACTTACGATACAAACGAAACAAACGGAAACCAAGGCTCCTTTAGTCGAAGAATGGGAAACGTTCTTAAAAAATCAAGAGCTTGATCCTTTGATTCTTGGCGAACTTGTTGCAGCTTTTTCGAGTAAATACGATGGTCTCGAAGGAGATGAAGCCAGTCAATACGATTGGAATACATGGATTACAAACTACTTAGGTTCCCGTATGAAGAAAAGTGAGTTTGGTGGATTTCATTACGAAACAAAATTCTTAAACTTAATTGGCCCTACTGGAGTTGGAAAAACAACGACCATCGCCAAGATAGGAGCTAAAGCTGTTCTAAAAGATGGTAAGAGAGTGGCGTTTATTACGACAGATACGTATCGAATTGCCGCGATCGACCAATTGAAAACATATGCAGAAATCCTAAACATTCCGTGTGAAGTGGCTTATACTGCAGATGATTTTAAGAAAGCAAAAGAAAAATTTAAAGATTTTGATCTTGTGCTAGTTGATTCTGCGGGCAGGAATTTCTTGAATCGCTTTTATATAGAAGAATTGCAGCGTATTGTCCATTTTGATAAAGACATGAAAAATTATCTCGTTCTATCGTTAACTTCAAAGTACAGAGATATGGAAACCATCTATAACCAGTTTAAGAGTTTGCCCGTCCACAAGGTGATTTTCACAAAGAAAGATGAAACTAAGACCTTTGGTGCATTGATGAATCTACCCATCTTAAATGGTGTGGGAATCGGATATGTTACAAACGGACAGAACGTTCCTGATGATATGTTTGAAGCAAAGGCGGATGAACTGATCCAAATGCTAATAAAGGAAAAAGCGAATCATGATTGATCAAGCTGCAAGTCTCAGAAAACAAATAACAATATCCACCAAAAGTGCAAGGGTGATTTCTGTTGTTAGTGGTAAGGGTGGAGTTGGCAAAACGAATGTAACCGTCAATTTGGCACTTTCCTTAATACAAATGAAAAAAAGAGTTCTCGTATTGGATCTGGATGTTGGAATGGGGAACGTCGATCTGATTCTTGGTAGAAGATCGAATAAGCACATTATGGATATGCTCCAAAACCAGCTGTCAGTATGGGAGATCATTGAAGAAGGAAAAGATGGTCTTCATACAATTGCGGGTGGGAGAAATTTCGGCTCACTTGCACAGGTCACTGAGGATATGCTGAATCATTTTGTGAAACAGCTTGAAGAGCTTGAAAAATTTTATGACTTTATTTTCTTAGACATGGGTGCTGGTGCAACAGAAACAGCTCTAAAATTTGTATTATCTAGCCATGAAATCTTAGTCGTTGCAACACCAGAAATCACTTCATTGACAGATGCCTATTCTATGATGAAGTTCATCTATATAGAAGATAAACATCTTCCCTTTTACTTGGTCATCAATCGTTATGAAAACGAGAGAGAAGGAAGAGAAACTTTTAACAAATTAAAACATGTATGCCAGCAGTTTTTAGATAAAGAGCTGATCTGTCTTGGAAAGATACCATTAGACCAGAGTGTATTGGAATCTGTAAAGAAGCAAGTTCCATTTACAATTAACAAGCCAGCATCTTCAGCTTCAAAAGCTATTTCCGACCTTGCACAAGCTTACGTTGGGGCTGCTGCAGATCAAAGAGCATCTTATACATCTTTTATCAACAGGTTAAAGTCACTATTTTTTGAGAGGTAGAAGCTGCGTGAAACAAATCAAAGTGTTAATTGTAGACGATTCTGCCTTTATGAGAAAACTTATAAAAGAATTTTTAAGTGAAGATCCTAGAATCGTTGTTCTTGATACAGCTAGGAATGGACATGAGGCAATCGAAAAAACGGAAAAATTAAACCCAGATGTTATTACAATGGATGTAGAAATGCCCATTATAAATGGCATTGAAGCAGTTAAAAGTATCATGAGGAGTCATCCGGTGCCGATTATAATGCTTTCGAGCACAACAAAAGCCGGTGCTGAAAATACCATGTTAGCAATGGAAGCAGGAGCGATAGATTTTATTGCTAAGCCATCTGGTGCCATTTCCTTAGATCTGCACAAAGTAAGGGAAATCTTAATTGAAAAAGTAATCGCTTCATCTAAAGCAAATGTTGCTGCGAAACGTTCTAGAACTGAAAACAGACTTGTTACTAAAATCAGCAGGAAAACGATAAAAAAGAACGATCTTGAAAAACTCATCCTAATTGGTACATCAACGGGTGGTCCGCGGGCTTTACAAGAAGTGATTACGAAACTTCCGGCAGATTTAGACGCTCCAGTAGTTGTTGTTCAGCATATGCCAGCAGGATTTACTCACTCGTTAGCCAATCGGTTAAATTCTTTATCTCAAGTGCACGTTAAAGAAGCGGAACATAATGAAACATTGAAAAAAGGCACTGTATACATAGCGCCAGGCGGAATGCATATGAGAGTGAACGAGAAAATTGGACAGCTTTTTATAACACTAGATCGAGAAGCCCCAGTTGGAGGACACAGACCCGCTGTAAATGTACTTTTTAGTTCTGCTGCTAAACTAAAAAACTATCAAAAGATTGCAGTGATCATGACAGGAATGGGTTCAGATGGAACAAATGGCATTTTAGATCTCAAAAAAAATGGGGAAACGATCGTGATAACAGAAGCTGAAGAATCGTGCATCGTATACGGCATGCCTAAAGCTGCGGCTCTAACCAAAAAAGTAGATGAAGTGGTTCACCTGGAATCTATTGCACTAGCTATTCAGAACTATTTGTAAAATAGGAGGAATTATACGATGGAATTGACGCAATATCTTGACATATTCATTGATGAAAGCAAAGAACATCTACAAGCTATCAATCAACAGGTGCTGCTGCTGGAAAAATCACCAGAAGAGCTGTCGATCGTAAATGAAATATTCCGGTCTGCGCATACATTAAAAGGGATGTCTGCAACAATGGGATATGAAGATCTAGCTAGTTTAACGCATTGCATGGAAAACGTTCTTGATGCGATACGAAATAAAAAGATACCTGTAACACCTGCTGTACTAGATGTCCTTTTTGTATCGCTAGATCACTTAGAAGCGATGGTAGTTGAAATTTCTGAAGGCGGTAACGGTAAACGGGACGTGTCAGATACGGTAAGAGATCTAGAAGCATTAGAAAATGGTGAATCACCAACGCCTGCGTCAAATTCCAAGAGAAGTGATACTGAGAGTTCACAAAGATATGATCAGTACGAAAAACAGATCATTCTTCAATCACTAGAACAAGGTTTTCACGCCTATGAGCTGTCAATATCATTACGTGAAGATTGCATTCTAAAAGCAGCAAGAGTTTATATGGTTTTTGAAGTGATTGAGCAAATCGGTGAGATTATTAAAACTATGCCAGCTGTTGACATGCTTGAAGCAGAGCAGTTTGAAACGAGCTTTAACCTTTCCGTCCTCGCGAAAGAGTCAGCACAAGATATAAAAGAACGTATTTTAAAAGTTTCTGAGATCGAACTGGTAGAAGTGTCAGAGATTGCTGCACATAAATTGAATGCCTCATCTGCTGAAGAAAGTAAAGAGAACCAAGAATCAGAACTAGTTGCAAACAATGAAAATAAAAAAGAAGAAACACAACAAAATGCAAGTGCTGCTGGGTCGGGTAAAACAATCCGCGTAAATATTGAAAGACTTGATCAGCTAATGAATTTGTTCGAGGAACTCGTAATCGATCGCGGACGTCTAGAAGAAATTTCGAAATCCTTGAGAAGTTCTGATTTAAACGAGACGGTTGAACGCATGTCTAGAGTATCGGGCGATCTTCAAAATATTATCTTAACGATGCGTATGGTACCTGTAGAACAAGTCTTTAACCGCTTCCCAAGGATGGTTAGGGGTCTAGCAAAAGATTTAGGCAAGAAAGTGAATTTGGAAATTGTAGGAGCTGAAACAGAACTAGATCGAACAGTAATTGATGAAATCGGTGACCCGCTTGTACATTTGCTTAGAAACTCTATCGATCATGGAATTGAAACCCCATCTGTAAGGACATCTAATGGCAAGAATGATACGGGAACCATTTACTTAAGATCGTATCACAGCGGTAACCATGTGTTTATTGAGATTGAAGATGATGGAGCGGGTATCAATAAGCAAAAAGTATTAGAAAAAGCATTAGAGAACGGAATTATCACGAAAGAAATGTCTGAAAATTTGAGCGATAAACAGTGTTTTGAATTGTTGTTCGCTTCTGGATTTTCAACGGCGGACGTAATATCTGATATTTCTGGCCGCGGAGTTGGACTGGACGTAGTTAAGAACAAGATCGAGTCGTTAGGCGGGTCGATATCTGTTGATTCAACGGCTGGGTTTGGAACAATCTTCTCGATTCAGCTTCCGTTAACATTATCGATTATGTCAGTCATGCTTGTTGAAATTCAACAAGAAAAATATGCGATCCCGTTATCGTCCATTATTGAGACAGCCATTATTAAAAAAGAAGAGATTCTGTCCGCGCATAATCAAAAAGTTATTGATTTCCGTGGAAAAGTCGTGCCGCTCGTTAACATGAAAGAAGTCTTTGAAGTTCCGTTAACAAATGAAACGAGCCAGCACATACCTGTAGTGGTCGTAAGAAAAGGGGACAAAATGGCAGCATTAGTTGTTGATTCGTTTATCGGACAGCAAGAAATCGTTTTAAAATCACTTGGCCAATATTTAACGTCCGTGTTCGCTATCTCAGGCGCAACGATTCTAGGAGACGGACAAGTAGCTTTAATTCTTGATTGCAATGCACTTATAAAATAATTCTTTTCAAAATGTTCTTTCATAATGGCTTTTATCAATTAGAGTGTTGCTTTTGGATTGGTTTTGTAAAAAAACTTCAATGAAAGTTGATTGGAGCGTAAGGTGCGAGACTCCTGCGGGACAAGCGGTCAGACTGAAAAGTGGAAGTGGCTTGTTCAGCCCCGACAAGCAAAAGATCAATGGGCTAGGAAGGCGCACTTTGCCTTCTTGACCATTTAACTTTTGACCTCGAGGGGCTAGCCACTGTAACTAGACAGGTGAGACCCTTAAAGTCACCGCCTGCCCCGCGGAAAGCGAGCACCTGTAGCGGAAATCAACCACTCACAAAAGCCACGAAGATATTTGCCAAATAAAAGAGAAGGTGGTTAATCCAGATGACGAACGAAGAAAAAGTAATCATTTTTCAATTAAAAGACGAAGAATACGCAGTTCCTGTTCAGCACGTGAAATCAATAGAAAGAATGCAGCACATTACGAGAATTCCTAGAACTATAGATTTTGTTAAAGGTGTAATAAACCTTCGAGGTGTTGTAACTCCGATTATCGACTTGCGTTTACGTTTTGATATTGAAGAAGAATTATATACAGACACAACACGAATCATTATTGTTTCGGTTGGTACGATAGAGGCTGGATTAATTGTGGATGCTGCCAATGATGTTATTGACCTTGATAAAGATTCGATCGAACCGCCGCCTGAAGTTGTAGGAGGTGTTGATGCTGAGTACATTCAAGGCGTAGCGAAGATTGAAAAAAGACTGCTTATCCTGCTAGATCTTGTGAAAGTTTTGAATCCAGAAAAGCTTGATGTTCAAACTGCTAAGGAAAGTCTTAATTAAAATGGACTTTTCAAAGATTCAGCCTATCCATTTAGATATTTTGCGTGAGATAGGAAACATTGGAGCAGGTCATGCGGCTACTGCGTTATCCAAGATGCTGAACAAAGCGGTTGATATGAAAGTTCCTTCAGTGAATGTAATCTCCTTTGAAGAAATATCTGAGATGGTTGGTGGAGCTGAGAATGTTGTAGCCTCTGTTTTCTTGCGAATTGTTGGTGATGCTCCGGGATGTATGTTTTTTATGCTGCCGATTGAACAAGCTGAATTACTTCTTGAAGACCTGTTAGGAGGACAGACGGTACAGTTGGCAGGCGGAAATGTTTCAGAGATCTCACTCTCTGCGCTTCAGGAAGTTGGAAACATTCTTTCCGGTTCATATCTTACTTCGTTTTCTGATTTTACAGGTCTGAATTTGCAGCCTTCTGTACCTGCTACAAGTATTGACATGGCGGGGGCAATCTTAAGCTTTGGGTTGTTAGAAATTTCAACGGTAAGTGATTATGCCATTGTAATAGATACTGCTTTTACGGATATTGAAAAACATGATGATGTTAAAGGACACTTTTTCTTACTGCCAGACCCTGAGTCATTCTCAAAAATTTTTCTAGCATTAGGAGTTCCGTTGGATGAGTGAAATTATTAAGGTGGGGATTGCAGATATAAATGTAGTTTCCCCTCCAGACACAATTAGAACAACTGGTCTTGGATCGTGCGTAGGAGTTATATTATTTGATCAAAAAAATAAAATCGCAGGGATGGCACACATCATGCTCCCAGATTCATCTCTATCAAAAGCAACAGCATTAAATGAAGGTAAATTCGCAGATACGGCTATTAAGAGTTTATATGAAATGTTAATAAAACTAGGTGCGAACGGGAGTACGCTTAAAGCGAAAATCGCGGGCGGCGCGCAAATGTTTCAATTTTCGTCAGGCAATGAAATGATGCGAATCGGTCCACGAAATGTAGAACGTGTAAAAGAAGAGCTTTTCACTTTAGGAATCCCGCTAATTGCAAGTGATACAGGCGGATCTAATGGAAGAACGATTGAATTTGATCCGAATAACACTTTATTAACCATTAAAACGGTGAATGCGGGCACTAAAGTAATTTAATCAGAGGAGGATTACCATGACGGAGCCATCTTTAGTAGAAGAACAATCATGCTGGCATAAGTGGAACACAAGTCGTGATCGAGAAGCAGGTGATGAATTACTTCGTGCCTATTTGCCTCTGGTCAATTATCATGTACAACGAATATCTGTTGGGCTTCCTAAAAGCGTCAATAAAGATGAACTCCGATCTCTTGGTATGCTGGGGTTGTATGATGCGCTAAAAAAGTTTGAGCCGGAACGTGATCTTAAATTTGATACATATGCTTCTTTCCGTATTAGAGGTGCGATCCTGGACGGCTTAAGAAGAGAAGACTGGCTGCCAAGAAGCCTTAGAGAAAAAACAAAAAAAGTAGAAGCGGCTATTGAACGCCTTGAACAAGAAAACTTACGCTCAGTTAGCGCAAAAGAAGTAGCAGAAGAATTAGGTTTCTCCGAGAATGAAGTAACTACAGTTATGTCAGAAAGCTTTCTAGCTAATGTTCTATCAATTGATGAAGAAAACAAAGAAACAGAAAGTCGTGAGAAAGTCAGTTATACCATTGAAGATAAAAAGGCGATCACTCCAGAAAACAGCTTGCTTCAGGAAGAACTTCATGGAGAGCTCGCTCTCGTGATTAAAGAGCTATCAGAAAAAGAACAGCTCGTTATTAGTTTATTTTACTTTGAAGAATTAACGTTAACAGAAATCGGACAAGTACTCGGGCTATCAACATCAAGAATATCTCAAATACATTCGAAAGCATTATTTAGAATAAGACAGGTTCTGCAACGCTATATGTAAGGAGTAATGATATGGATCAATGGTTTCATATAAAACGCGAAGAAAAAGATACAGTCGCTCTTTTGTTTAAAAAAGGAGTTGTGATTCCTGAAGATCAAATCAGCTTTTCTGCATTAGCAGCATGGATTGAATCCAAAGGGATTAAACATGGTGTGCGAAATGAAATATTAAACTTAATTGTTGAAAACCTGGGTACCTATTCTTTTCCTGCAGAAATCGCGAAAGGAAAACTGCCTATTGATGGTATACCCGCGCAACTTATTCCTGCTTGTTTATCAGAATGTGATGTGCAAGTTGAAGAACATAAAAAAGTTGATTTTAAACGCTTGTTTACCATACCTACTGCTAACTTTGGAGAAATCGTTGCAAGAAAACAAGCAGCGACAGAAGGAATACCCGGAATTACGGTTTTTGGTGAGCTTCTGCCTGCGAAAAAAGGGAAGGATCTTCATATAAAAAATGGAGAGAATACGGTTTTTAATGCTGAGGATTTATGTGTGTATGCTTCAACGAGTGGAGAAGTAACGTATCATAAAAACCTTGTCAACATCTATCCTGTTTATAAAATTCAGGGCGACGTTTCATTAAAAACAGGCCATATTGATTTTGTAGGAAATGTACATATTACAGGTGATGTCCCTTCAGGATTTAAGATCTCCGCACAAGGTGATGTGCGTATTGAAGGGGTTGTAGAGGCAGCAGAAATTGTTTCACAGGGTAATATTGTCATTGGCGGCGGAGTACTGGGTCAAGGAAAAGGCTTAATTCGCTGTGTTGGAAACTTTACTTCTCTGTACATTAGTCAAGGAACCATTTATGCAGGAGAAAACATTGAAGTCGCCCAGACGATCATGCACAGCAACTGTGAAGCGGGTAAACATGTTATATGCTTAAATGGCAAAGGAAATATTTCAGGCGGAACATGTATTGCTGGAAGTGGAATTTCAGCAAATGAAATCGGAAATGAAACGTATTCCAAAACGTTAATATATATAAAAACGAATGAAAATAATGATCAGATCAAAATCAACTATGAACAAAAGATGCTAGAACTAGAGCAAAACCTTAAGAAGCTGAACCAATTAAAAACGGTAATGGAACACAAAAAGATGGATAGTGCGACAATCGAGAAAATCGTTAATACGATTCATCAAACTAACATTCAGCTAACAGAACTGAATGAGGAAAAAACAGCAAATCAAAACTCTTTACGATCGATTGTTATGATTAAAGGAATCTTACATCCGAATGTAGAGATTGGGATCGGCAAGTACAAAAGAACAGTTCAATCCCAGTTTCAATCGGCTAAAGTATTTATGGAAGAAAAAGAAATCGTTATTCATTCCTTATAAGAAATGGATGTGGATGCTGTGAGTTTGAAATTAATCGAACTTCAAGTTGCTATTCCAAGGACAGTCGATGCAGCAAAATCAGCTACTGAAACTTTAAATAGAGGGCTACTTCAGCAAGAACACAAATCAGAAACGATACGTAAGAAAGAAAAAATGGAATTGAAACGTGTCAATAAGAGGGCATCAGCAGAAGAAAGTATATTACATACAAAAAGTCAGCAAGAAAAAAATACAACAAGTACAAGTCATCCATTTAAAGGACAGAAAATCGATTATTCGGGATAAGGTGAAAAGCGATGTATGGATTAATTCTCTTCAGTTTATTACTAAACGTTGTTTGTTTTTATTTTTTATTTGTTTTATGGAAAAAGCTTCAAGAGCGGACTATAACTCAGGATACAACTGTAAGTGAAGATGTAGGGGAGCTTTTAGAGCTGTTTTCTCAAGAAATGAAAGAAGAAAATGCACGATTGCATGAAATGATTCTACAATTTTCAAAACAAAATCAGAAGAAGCATGATTCGATTTCCATTCAAGAAGAAGCTGAACACGTTCACACAGACTTAGTAGAGAATATTGACCATTTACATTCAGATGAAAACAAAGCTCTAAATAAGGTGTTATTATTAGCTCAACAAGGGTATAATGCTGAGGAAATTGCGAAAATGCTTAACCGAGGAAAAGGAGAAGTAGAATTACTTTTAAAATTTTACGCTTAACACCTTAAAAAGACTTGCGGAAATGGCACGAATCGTGTTATATTATTTCTCGGTGTTAATCACACACGTTTGCGGATTTGAGTAATGTGGTGCTGCTAAGTCAGTTATTGCTCAAAGGTGAAACAAACGGAGGAAAAAAACCTAGGAGGTGCCATTATGGCAGTAATTTCAATGAAACAATTGTTAGAAGCTGGTGTACACTTTGGTCATCAGACTCGCCGTTGGAATCCGAAGATGTCTCGTTACATTTTCACAGAAAGAAACGGTATCTACATCATCGATCTTCAAAAGACGGTAAAGAAAGTTGAAGAATGCTACAATGTTATGCGTAACATCGCAGCTGACGGCGGAAAGATTCTTTTCGTTGGAACAAAGAAACAAGCTCAAGATTCAGTTAAAGAAGAAGCTCAACGTTCTGACATGTACTACATCAACCAACGTTGGTTAGGTGGAACTTTAACAAACTTCGGTACAATCCGCAAGCGTATCAACCGCTTGAAAGATCTTGAGAAAATGCAAGAAGACGGTACTTTCGAAGTACTTCCTAAGAAAGAAGTTATTCTTCTTAAAAAGGAAATGGAACGCCTTGAAAAGTTCCTAGGCGGAATTAAAGACATGAACAAGCTTCCAGATGCATTATTCGTAGTTGACCCTCGTAAAGAGCGCATCGCGATTGCAGAAGCTCGTAAATTAAACATTCCGATCATCGCAATCGTTGATACGAACTGTGATCCGGATGAAGTTGATCACGTTATCCCTGGTAACGATGATGCAATTCGTGCAGTTAAACTTCTAACTGGTAAAATGGCAGATGCTATCATCGAAGCTAACCAAGGTGGAGAAGAAGTAGCAGAAGCAGCTGAAGAAGAAACTACTGCTTAATTAAATGGAAATGCTCAAGGGTGGTAGAGGGGATGACCCTTTATCACCTTTTTTATGTAAAGCACACTAATAAAGCACTACATATCCCATAAGGAGGCAAAACACATGGCTATTACAGCACAAATGGTTAAAGAATTGCGTGAGAAAACTGGCGCAGGTATGATGGATTGTAAGAAAGCATTAACTGAAACAGATGGTAACATGGAGGCGGCAATCGACTACCTTCGTGAAAAAGGGATTGCGAAAGCTGCTAAGAAAGCTGACCGTATCGCTGCTGAAGGCTTAACTTCAGTAATCGTTGACGGTAACAAAGCAGTAATCCTTGAAGTGAACTCTGAAACTGATTTCGTTGCAAAAAACGAAAACTTCAAAAACTTGATCGCTGAATTAGGTAACCACCTATTAGCTACTGAACCAGCTTCTGTTGAAGATGCACTAGCTTCTGATTTTAACGGAACAACAGTTAATGACTACATTAACGCTGCAATTGCAAAAATTGGAGAAAAACTTACTCTTCGCCGTTTTGAAATCTTGAAAAAAGACGAGAACGCTGCATTTGGTGCATACCTTCACATGGGTGGACGTATTGGAGTTCTTTCAGTTGTTGAAGGAACAACTGAAGAAGAAGTTGCGAAAGACGTGTCAATGCACGTTGCAGCTGTAAACCCTAAGTACATCTCTCGTGACGAAGTAAGTGAAGAAGAAGTAGCTCGTGAGCGTAAAGTGTTGACTGAACAAGCACTTAACGAAGGCAAGCCTGAAAACATCGTAGCTAAAATGGTTGAAGGACGTCTTGGCAAATACTTCGAAGATATTTGCTTAAACGATCAATCTTTCATTAAAGATCCAGACCAAAAAGTTGGTAAATATGTAGCTTCCAAAGGTGCTACTGTTAAAGCCTTCGTTCGTTTTGAAGTTGGAGAAGGTCTTGAAAAGCGTGAAGACAACTTTGCAGAAGAAGTAATGTCTCAAGTGAAAAAGTAAGCACAGTTTTAAAAGAGGGGAGCACGTTGTGTTCCTCTTTTTTTACAGAAATAACCTGAGTTTCTTAATGGCTTTACTTACATGAGTGTTGTTAATGTATTTTATATTACATCATTGAATAGTTGATTGAAGTGTAAGGTGCGAGACTCCTGGGGGATCAGCGGGACAGGTGAGACTTTTAAAAGCGCAAAGCGCTAAGAGGCTCACCGCACGCCCCCCGGAAAGCGAGCACCTGAAGCGGAAATCAACACTTTCAAAACAACAAAGTTTTACCCAAACAGCCTTTAACCAGGTAAATACATTTTTTAGGTGATGGAGGGACAAATGACTACTTCAAAATATAAACGAGTCGTCTTGAAATTAAGTGGAGAAGCATTAGCAGGTGAACAAACTTCAGGAATTGATCCGAAAATCGTTCAATCTATTGCTGAGCAAGTAAAAGAAATTGTTGAATTAGACGTAGAAGTTGCTGTAGTTGTAGGCGGAGGAAACCTATGGCGTGGTAAAACGGGCAGTGAGATGGGAATGGACCGTGCATCAGCAGACTACATGGGTATGCTTGCTACTGTCATGAATTCATTAGCCCTTCAAGACAGTCTTGAAAACATCGGGGTTCAAACAAGAGTCCAAACATCTATAGAAATGCGTCAGGTTGCAGAACCTTATATCAGAAGAAAAGCCATTCGTCACCTTGAAAAAAAGCGTGTTGTCATATTTGCAGCAGGAACAGGTAATCCATATTTCTCTACAGATACTACAGCCGCACTAAGAGCAGCAGAAATTGAAGCAGAAGTTATCTTAATGGCGAAGAACAATGTGGATGGTGTGTATTCAGCCGATCCTAAACTTGATGAGAATGCTGTTAAATATACAACATTGTCTTACCTTGATTTATTGAAAGACGGTTTGGCAGTTATGGATACGACCGCTTCGTCTTTATGTATGGACAATGATATCCCGTTAGTTGTTTTCTCTATTATGGAAGAAGGAAACATCAAACGAGCAGTTGCTGGTGAAAAAATTGGGACGGTTATAAGGGGGAAAAACTAATGGCAAAAGAAGTTTTAACTCAAGCAGAAGAAAAAATGCAAAAAGCAATTGGAGCCTTACGACGCGAATATTCAACGCTTCGCGCGGGAAGAGCAAATCCTTCGTTATTAGACAGAGTACAAGTTGATTATTATGGAACTCCAACTCCTATCAATCAGTTAGCTGGTGTAACAACTCCAGAAGCAAGACTTTTAGTTATCCAGCCTTACGATAAAACAGCTATGGCTGATATTGAAAAGGCGATTCTGAAGTCTGATCTTGGTCTTACTCCTTCAAACGATGGTCAAGTTATCCGTATTGCGATTCCTGCATTAACAGAAGAACGCAGAAAAGAACTTGTTAAACTCGTTAAAAAGTTTGCAGAAGAAGCAAAAGTTGCCCTTCGCAACGTTCGCCGTGATGCAAATGATGATCTGAAGAAACTTGAAAAAGAAGCAGAGATTACAGAAGATGAGCTTCGCCGTTATAACGACGACGTTCAAAAACTTACAGATAAATATACTTCTGAAGTTGATTCTGTAAGTTCAGTTAAAGAAAAAGAAATCATGGAAGTATAAAGCTTTTCCATGTACAATTAAATATAAAAAGCCCTCTATAAAGGGGGCTTTTTTATTAGACTTATCACCACTGTTTATCATGAGTATACGATGAACGAATGAAGTCTAGAAGATGGAGGCTTATACATGCTTGACAAGCTTTTCTTTAAGAAAAAAAGTTCTGAAACAAATACATTTAAAGAAGAAAACATACCATCCCATGTAGCCATTATTATGGATGGAAATGGACGTTGGGCAAGAAAAAGAGCCCTGCCGCGTATTGCAGGACACCATGAAGGTATGAAAACAGTTAGGAAAATAGTTAAGGAATCAAATAAAATTGGTATTAAAGTACTGACACTTTACGCTTTTTCAACTGAAAATTGGAAAAGACCTCGCGAGGAGGTAGATTTCTTAATGAAGCTTCCTGGTGAATTTTTAAATACTTTTCTTCCAGATTTGATTAAAGAGAACGTACAAGTGCGAATAATGGGTAAAAAGGAACTTTTGCCGCTTCATACTATTAAAGCTGTAGATGAAGCGATAAACAAAACAAAAAACAACACAGGGTTAATTTTGAATTTTGCTCTGAATTATGGCAGTCGTGATGAAATTACAGCGGCGGTGAAAACACTTGCTTCTGAAGTGAAACAAGGTAAGTTGGAGCTCTCAGAGATCGATGAATCAATGATTGAAAAGCACTTGATGACCCACGACCTTAAAGATCCAGATCTACTAATCAGGACTAGTGGTGAAGTACGATTGAGTAACTTTATGCTATGGCAGCTTGCGTATTCTGAATTTTGGTTTACAGATGTGTTATGGCCGGATTTTTCTGAGGAGCATTTACGAGAAGCTGTATCACAATTTGCCGGACGAGGCAGACGGTATGGCGGTGTTTAATTAAGGAGGACTTATGAAACAACGGATTATAACAGGTGTAATCGCAGCCGTTTTATTTATAGGGATTACCCTTTACGGAAGCTGGCCGTTCTCACTTTTAATACTTTTACTCACTGGGATAGGCATGTATGAATTATTGCGGATGAAAGGAATGGCGTTTTCCTTCATTGGAGGAATTGGACTTCTTTTAGCAGTCCTGATCGCGCTTCCTCAACAATGGATGGAAAATCTTGAACCCTTTACTAAAACAGATGCCATTATACTTGCAGTTCTTCTATTACTAGTAGTAACTGTCATACAAAAAAACAAAACAGACTATAACCATATTTCGTTTGTATTATTTAGTTCGATTTATGTGGGCTTTGGTTTTTTCTACTTAGAAGAAACGAGAATCTTAGAAAATGGCGTCCAGATTTTATTTTTAATTCTATTTATGATATGGGCGACTGATTCTGGTGCTTATTTTGTCGGCAAGTCAATGGGGAAACGTAAACTATGGCCTGTTATCTCACCGAACAAAACGATAGAAGGCGCTGTTGGAGGCATTTTCTTCAGCTTATTAGTAGGTGTTATCAGCTATGCTGTACATTTTGTTGAGATGTCATTGCTTCATATATTAGTTATTTCTGTTATAGTAGGTATTTTTGGTCAAATTGGAGACTTAGCAGAATCAGCATTTAAGCGTATATATGATGTGAAAGACTCAGGTACTCTCCTTCCTGGACATGGTGGCATACTAGATCGATTAGACAGTGCACTATTCGTGTTCCCGTTGCTGCACGTACTTCATTTGTTAGGATAATGGTTGGAGGTATAGAATGAAATTAGTCAGTTTATTAGGTGCTACAGGTTCAATAGGCGTTCAAACATTAGACGTGATTGCCTCTCACCCTGAACAATTCAAATTAAGTGCTATGTCTGTTGGTAAAAATATTGAAGCTGCTGAAAAAATCATTCGAGAATTCAAACCTGAAATATGTGCGGTTCAAAACGAAGAAGACGCGAGAAAACTTCAAACAAATGTTGGATCATCAACTAAAATTGTTTCAGGTATGGATGGCCTCATCGAAGCGGCAGTTTCAACTGATTCTTCTGTTGTAGTAAATGCAGTGATCGGCAGTGTAGGGTTACTGCCTACTTTAAAAGCGATTGAGGCAAAAAAGACGATTGCTTTAGCCAATAAAGAGACACTTGTTACAGCGGGTCATCTTGTTATGGAACAAGCAAAGAAACATAACGTTCCAGTCCTTCCAGTAGATTCCGAGCATTCTGCGATCTACCAATGTCTGAATGGTGAAGATACGAACCGTGTTGAAAAACTAATTTTAACAGCTTCAGGTGGAAGTTTTAGAGATAAAACACGTGAACAATTAAAAAACGTTACAGTGCAAGAAGCATTAAATCATCCAAATTGGTCTATGGGAGCGAAAATCACCATTGATTCGGCCACAATGATGAATAAAGGTTTGGAAGTCATTGAAGCTCACTGGTTATTTTCCTTTGATTATTCCAAAATAGACGTCATTTTACATAAGGAAAGCATCATACACTCTATGGTAGAGTTTGTTGATACAAGCATCATCGCTCATCTCGGACAACCTGATATGAGAGTGCCGATTCAATACGCGCTTACATATCCCGACAGACTTGAATTAGTAAACGGGAAAAGGTTAAACTTATGGGAAGTTGGACGATTGCATTTTCAAAAAATGGATTACGATCGTTTCAGATGTTTGAAACTGGCATTTGATGCAGGGATTGCAGGTGGATTAATGCCAACTGTTTTAAATGCAGCGAATGAAAAAGCAGTCGAGTTATTTTTGAACGGTCATATTACGTTTCTTGAAATAGAAGAAATGATTGAACGTGCGATGCATGAGTTGTCAAATGTCAGTACACCTGACCTTCAGACAATACAAGAAACAGATACGAGGACTCGAAAGTTTGTGGAGTCACTACTAAGTAAAGGCAGGTAATGGAAATGAACACTGTGATAGCCATTATCATCATTTTAGGGGCTTTAATTTTCTTTCATGAACTAGGACATCTTTTGCTAGCCAAACGTGCTGGTATCTTGTGCCGTGAGTTTGCAATTGGATTCGGCCCAAAAGTGTTTGCCTTCAAAAAAGGCGAAACGGTCTATACGATTCGTCTTTTGCCTCTTGGAGGATTCGTGCGGATGGCTGGTGAAGATCCAGAAGGCATAGAGCTTAAAGCAGGTCACAGAGTTGGTTTAATCTTTAATGGAGCAAATGAAGTTGAGAAGATCGTCGTAAATCACCGTGATAAATATCCAGTTCAAAAAACGATTACGATCGAAAAAGCCGATTTAGATCGAGAATTATATATAACAGGTTTTGAGAATGAAGAAACGGGTTCTGAAACTTATCAAGTAAAAGAAGATGCATTATTTGTTGCAGATCATCAAGAGATGCAGATCGCTCCTTATAACCGTCAGTTCGGCTCAAAGACGATCATGCAAAGAACACTTGCCATCTTTGCTGGTCCAGCAATGAACTTTTTACTTGCGTTTATTATCCTTGTAGCGTTTTCACTAATGCAAGGAATCCCAACAAATGAGTCAAGACTGGGTACTCTTCAAGAGGGTGCTGCAGCAGAAAAAGCTGGTTTGCTGCAAGGCGATAAAATCATTGCAGTTCAAGGTGAAAAGATGGATGATTGGAAAGAACTCGTTTCAGTAATTCAGCAGAATCCTGGAGAGAAGCTCATGTTTACGATCAACCGAGACGGTGAAGAAAAAGTCGTTCCTGTCACGTTGGGTACACGTAAAGGTGCTGAAAATCAAAACGAAGGTTTTATTGGAGCACATCCATTTACAGAATCATCTTTTGTTGGTTCACTTGAATATGGTGCGAAACAAACATGGTTTATGACAACGGCTATATTTACGGGGCTTGGACAGCTTATTACAGGACAGCATGGAATTGACCAGTTATCTGGACCACTTGGAATCTATGAATACACGGATCAAGCGGCAAAAGCTGGTGTATACATGTTATTACAATGGGCTGCTATTCTTAGTATTAACTTAGGAATATTCAACCTGTTGCCTCTTCCTGCTCTTGACGGAGGGCGACTCCTCTTCTTAGGAGTTGAGGCATTGAGAGGAAAACCGATCGACCCTCAAAAAGAGGGAATGGTTCATTTTATCGGATTTGCTTTTCTTATGTTATTGATGCTTGTTGTTACTTGGAATGATATACAGAAGATATTTCTTGGTTAATTAGGGATTATTTGAGGAGTAGAGATTATGAGACAAAGTCAGTTGTTTATGCCAACATTACGGGAAGTTCCTGCAGATGCTGATGTGAAAAGTCATCAGCTGCTTTTAAGAGCTGGGTTTATCCGACAAAATGCAGCAGGTATCTATTCGTTCTTGCCGCTGGGGAAAAAAGTGCTTCATAAAATAGAGAACATTGTAAGAGAAGAAATGAATCGTGCCGGATCTCAAGAGATGATGATGCCGGCACTTCAGCTTGCAGAACTTTGGCAAGAAAGCGGAAGATGGTACAGCTATGGACCAGAACTGATGAGATTAAAAGATCGTCACGAACGTGATTTTGCTCTTGGAGCGACACATGAGGAAGTCATTACAAGCATAATTCGTGATGAAGTAAAATCTTATAAAAAGCTTCCACTAAATCTTTATCAAATTCAAACAAAATTCAGGGACGAGAAGCGTCCACGTTTCGGCCTTCTTAGAGGAAGAGAGTTTATTATGAAAGATGCGTACTCTTTCCATGATAAACAGGAAAGTCTTGATGAAACGTACGAGGCGATGAAAGATGCATACTCCGCAATCTTCAGCCGCTGTGGATTAAACTTCCGCGCTGTTTTAGCAGATTCAGGGGCGATTGGCGGTAAAGACAACCATGAGTTCATGGTTTTATCAGATATCGGCGAAGACTTAATCGCTTATTCAAATGAATCAGATTTTGCTGCGAATATTGAAATGGCTCCTGTATTACTTAACGAAAAAAGTTCTTCAGAAAATCCTTTAGAACTTGAAAAAGTTGAGACGAAAAATGCCAAAACGATAGAAGAAGTTTCTGAGTTCCTTAAAGTTCCTTCTTCAAAAATCATTAAATCGCTGCTTTATATAGCTGACGAACAACCTGTTTTAGTTTTAGTAAGGGGCGACCATGAAGTTAACGAAATCAAGCTTAAGAATGAACTTTCAGCTTCAGATGTTGTTTTAGCTTCTGTAGAGGAAACGAAAAAGTGGTTGAACACAGAGCATGGTTCAATCGGACCAGTTTCTGTATCTGAAAAAGTAAAAATTATTGCTGATCAGGCGGTGCCTTTCATGGCAAATGCGGTTTGCGGTGCGAATGAATCAGGTTACCATTTCTTGAATGTTAATCCGAAAAGAGATTTCGAATATAGCCAATCAGCTGACATTCGTTTTGTCGTAGAGGGTGACTTGTCGCCGGATGGCAAAGGAACAATCGTTTTTGCCAAAGGAATTGAAGTCGGTCATGTGTTTAAGCTTGGAAAAGTATATAGCGAGCCGATGAAAGCTTCTTACTTAGATGAAAACGGAAAGAACCAAATTATGTCAATGGGTTGCTACGGAATTGGTGTTTCTCGTACACTAGCAGCAGTTGCTGAAGAGAATAACGATGATAAAGGCTTAATCTGGCCGTTATCCTTAACTCCATTCGATATTCACTTGATTGCTGTAAACAGCAAGAATGCCGAACAAGCAGCACTTTCTGATGAACTGTACAACCTGATAAAGAACGATGGATTCGATTGCTTGTATGATGACCGTCCTGAGCGTGCAGGTGTTAAATTTGCTGACAGCGACTTAATTGGATTGCCGATTCGTGTTATGGTAGGTAAGCGAGCTTCTGAAGGTATTGTTGAAGTGAAGATCCGTAAGAGCGGAGAATCTTTTGAAATACCTGTTTCAGAACTTAGCAGCTTTATTAAACAAGAGTGGGATAAGCTTAAGAATTAATAGCATTTTTCGAAAATCCTACCAAAAATGAAGATAATAAAAGAGGAGGCACCTCTCGCACAAGAGGTGCCTTTCTCTTTGTACTTTATGAAATTCGAAAAAAATCAATGTGATGAAAACGCGGTAATACCAATCTTTCGTATAGTATAATAAAAGGGTACAAACGTATGGAAACGTACGTTAGTTGAGTTATCAAAATCTTAATAAACCCCTTTAAAAGGAGGTTCTTATGAGCGGAAATGATCAGCAGATCAGACAAGAAAGGCTGTCGCTTCTTTTAGAACAATTAGGAATTCCTGATGAGATGAAAACCGGTTTTTCGGAAGGGACAATCGAAAAACTCACTATAGATAAAACGAATCGAAGCTGGCACTTTTCCATCGCAATCAATCGTCCGCTAACAGCAGAAGGTTATGCGTGGTTTAGTTCTAGTCTTCATCATACCTTTCAACATATTGCAAAAGTGACTTTTTCACTGCAAACGAAGGAGAGCTATCAGTCAGAAGAGCTTCTTGGCTATTGGCCGTTATGTAAAGAAAAGTTAGTAGAGACCACAGGCCCAAGTCTGTCTAGTATGCTTTCTATTCAAGACCCGGTAGCGGATGGAAATTTTTTGTGCTTAACGGTCCGAAACGATGCAGAAGAAACTTTAGTACAGAGAAAACTATCTCCAGTTATTAAAGAGTTGTACAGTCAGTTCGGTTTTCATTCAGTAATGGTGAAGACGGAAATAAAACATTCTGAAGAAGATTATCAGAAATTTTTAGAACAGCGGAAACAAGAAGATCAGAATAAAGTGATGGAAGCGCTCGTTGAAAAAGAAAAGTCAGCTAATAAAGCAGATGGCCCTGCTGCAAGAACAGATATAATGATTGGTTACTCAATCAAGGATGAACCGGTACCGATTCAAACCATTCAAGATGAAGAAAGACGTATTACGATACAAGGTTACGTGTTTCACGCTGAAACAAGAGAACTTCGAAGCGGCCGTACTTTACTAACATTTAAAATTACGGATTACACAGATTCTCTATTAATTAAGATATTTTCACGTGATAAAGAAGATATTCCAATTCTCCAAGGAATACAAAAGGGCATGTGGTTGAAGGTACGAGGCGGTATTCAAAATGATACCTTTGTCAGAGACCTTGTTATGATTGCAAACGATATTAATGAGATCAAGCCTGAGTACAGAAAAGACTTAGCTGAGGAAGATAAAAAACGTGTAGAACTCCATCTTCACACACCGATGAGTCAGATGGACGCGGTATCTTCTGTTTCCTCGCTTGTGGGACAAGCCAAAAAATGGGGACATCCTGCTGTTGCTATTACAGATCATGCTGGTGTGCAATCCTTTCCTGAAGCTTATAGTGCGGGCAAGAAAAACGGAATTAAGATTCTCTATGGACTTGAAGCCAATCTGGTAGATGATGGTGTTCCTATTGCGTACAATGAAGCGCCTAGAAAACTTTCAGAAGAGACATACATTGTTTTTGACGTTGAAACTACGGGATTATCAGCGGTTTATAATAAAATTATTGAACTAGCAGCGGTGAAGGTAAGAGGCGGAGAAATTATTGATCGATTTGAAAGATTTGCGAATCCTCATGAATCTTTATCAGAGACGACAATCAATCTAACAGGAATCACAGATGATATGGTCGAGAACGCGCCTGAAATTGAAGAAGTACTTCGAGATTTCCACGCATTTATGGGTGATGATATTCTTGTTGCTCATAACGCAAGTTTTGACATGGGGTTCTTAAACGAAGGCTTGCGAAAAATAGGCTTAGGTGAAGCGAAGAATCCCGTGATCGATACACTCGAACTTGCAAGATTCTTACTGCCTCAGTTAAAGAATCATAGACTGAATACGCTCTGTAAAAGGTTTGACATTGAACTTACACAGCATCACCGTGCGATCTATGATGCAGAAGCGACAGGGTACCTTTTATGGAAGCTGTTAAAAGAGACGTTTGAAAAAGAAATCTTCTATCATGACCGCTTGAACGATAACATGGGTCAAGGCGGATTCCAGCGCTCACGGCCATTTCACTGTACGTTGCTGGCTGCAACTCAAGAAGGTTTGAAGAATCTATACAGACTTGTGTCAGAATCACATCTTTCGTACTTTTTTAGAACACCGCGTATTCCGCGTTCACGACTCAGTAAATTGCGAGAAGGTATTTTAGTCGGATCTGCATGTGACAAAGGTGAAGTTTTTGAAGGCATGATGCAAAAGCCGATAGAAGAAGTAGAAAAGATTGCAGAGTTTTATGATTATCTAGAAATTCAGCCGCCAAGTAACTATTATCACCTTATTGAAAGAGAACTTGTTGCTGATGAGATGAACTTAAGAGATATTCTTTCCAACATCGTTCAGTTAGGCGAGAAATTAAATAAACCGGTTGTAGCAACAGGAAACGTGCATTATTTAAATCCTGAAGATGCGATCTACAGAAAGATTTTAATTTCTTCACAAGGCGGGGCTAATCCGCTGAACAGACAAACGCTTCCTGAAGTTCATTTCCGGACAACGGATGAGATGTTAGATTTGTTCTCCTTCTTAGGTGAAGAAAAAGCGGAAATGGTAGTCTGTGAAAACACTAGGTATATTGCAGACAGTATTGAAGAGATCAAGCCGATACCTGACGATCTTTATACACCGAAAATCGAAGGTGCGGATGATGAAGTTCGATCGATGAGTTACGACCGTGCAAGAAGTATATACGGTGAAAACCTTCCTGAAATCGTTGAGAAAAGACTGGAAAAAGAACTAAAGAGTATAATCGGACACGGTTTTGCAGTTATTTACTTGATATCTCATAAGCTCGTTAAAAAATCGTTGATCGATGGATATCTTGTAGGGTCACGTGGATCAGTAGGTTCGTCATTTGTTGCGACCATGACTGAGATTACAGAAGTTAATCCGCTGCCTCCGCATTATGTTTGTCCGAACTGCAAAGAGTCACACTTCTTTAATGATGGTTCCGTAGGATCTGGTTATGATCTGCCTGATAAAGAGTGTCCTGAATGTAATGTTCTATATATTAAAGATGGACAAGATATTCCGTTTGAAACGTTCTTAGGATTTAAAGGAGACAAAGTACCCGATATTGACTTGAACTTCTCAGGCGAATATCAGCCTAGAGCACATAACTACACGAAAGAACTGTTTGGTGAAGAATATGTGTATCGAGCGGGTACGATTGGTACTGTTGCTGAAAAGACTGCCTATGGTTATGTTAAAGGTTACGCGGGTGACCATAACTTAACCATTCGATCTGCAGAAGTAGACCGTCTCGTATCAGGCTGTACAGGGGTAAAAAGAACAACCGGACAGCATCCGGGCGGAATAATTGTAGTTCCTGATTATATGGATATTTATGATTTTTGTCCTGTTCAGTTTCCAGCTGATGATAGCTCATCAGAGTGGAAAACAACTCACTTTGATTTCCATTCTATTCACGATAACCTGTTAAAACTTGATATATTAGGCCACGATGATCCAACCGTTATCCGTATGCTGCAAGATTTAAGCGGAATCGATCCGAAGACCATTCCAGCTTCTGACCCTGAAGTAATGAAAATCTTCTCGGGACCAGAAGTGTTAGGTGTTACTGATGAACAGATTATGTGTAAGACAGGTACACTCGGTATACCAGAGTTTGGAACAAAGTTTGTAAGGCAGATGCTTGAAGAAACAAAGCCAAGCACATTTTCTGAGCTTGTTCAGATCTCAGGATTATCACACGGTACAGACGTTTGGCTGAACAACGCCAACGAACTGATCGCAAACGGAACGTGTGTACTAAAAGATGTTATCGGGTGCCGTGACGATATTATGGTCTACCTCATCTACAAAGGCCTTGATCCTTCACTAGCCTTTAAAATCATGGAAAGTGTACGTAAAGGTAAAGGTCTTCCTGATGAATGGATCGATGAGATGAAACAAAATGATGTTCCTGACTGGTATATTGGTTCATGTTTAAAGATTAAATACATGTTCCCTAAAGCCCATGCGGCTGCATACGTTTTAATGGCCGTTCGTATTGCTTATTTTAAAGTGCATTATCCGATCTGGTTCTATGCTGCTTACTTCACTGTAAGAGCTGATGATTTTGATGTAGAATCCATGATTCGAGGCTCAAAGGCACTTCGTACAAAGATTGAGGAGATCTCGGCTAAAGGCCTAGATGCTTCTACAAAAGAAAAGAATCTTCAAACTGTGCTTGAGCTGGCGTTAGAGATGTGTGAAAGAGGACTCTCCTTCCAAAAAATCGATTTGTACCGTTCAAGCGCAACAGACTTTTTAGTTGAGGGCGATACGCTTATTCCGCCTTTTAATTCGATCGCGGGACTTGGGACGAATGCAGCACTTAACATTGTGAAAGCAAGAGAGCAAGGAGAATTTCTTTCAAAAGAAGATCTTCAGCAGCGAGCTAAGCTATCAAAGACGATTATCGAGTATTTAGATGACCAAGGTTGTCTGGAAGGATTGCCTGATGCAAACCAGCTTTCACTGTTCTAATACGGGCTTTTGAAGCATTCTGAAAGTTGCAGTATTTTACTGGTTATGGTATAGTATTTTTGGAAATACTGTTGAATGAATAACTGTCGACGAAAGAGTGGGGCTCCCCACTCTTTCGTTACGTTTTAAGGTCATTCAGTTAGAAGGAGGGCAGCAATGAGTCAGAAGATTACAGAGCTCACATCTGAGCTTGTAACCCCAATCGTTGAAAAACTAGGACTTGAACTTGTTGACGTTGAATTTGTTAAAGAGGGTAAAAACTGGTTTCTGCGTGTTTATATCGACTCCACGAGTGGCGTAGATATTGAAGAATGCGGGACAGTTAGTGAGCAATTAAGTGAAAAATTAGATGAACTTGATCCGATCGAACAGCCCTACTTTTTAGAAGTATCTTCTCCAGGTGTTGAGAGACCGCTAAAGAAACCTGAAGATGTTAAAAATGCTATCGGCAAAAATGTAAACATTAAACTTTATGAGCCCATTAATGGTGAAAAGGTATATGAAGGACTTTTAAAAGACTTTGACGGTGAAACGCTGTTCATGGAGATTAGAGTAAAAACGCAAGTGAAAAAGGTAGAGTTGCCGTATACAAAAGTGGCGAATGCCCGTCTTGCGGTTGTTTTTTAATGAAGAGGGGAGAAGAAAAATGAGTACCGAGCTTTTGGATGCACTTACATTGTTAGAAAAAGAAAAAGGGATAAGCAAAGATGTTATTATTGAAGCGATTGAAGCAGCCCTTATTTCTGCTTATAAGCGTAATTTTCATCAAGCGCAAAATGTTCGTGTTGATTTTAACAGAGACACTGGAAGTATCCGTGTATTTTCTAGAAAAAATGTGGTTGAAGAGGTTGAGGACGACCGTCAGGAAATCTCTGTCGCTGAAGCACAAGCGATTAACCCTGGGTATGAACTTGAAGATATAGTAGAAGAAGAAGTTACACCAAAAGACTTTGGCCGTATCGCTGCGCAAACAGCTAAACAAGTTGTTACACAGCGTGTACGTGAAGCAGAACGCGGAATTATCTTCTCAGAATTTATTGACCGCGAAGAAGACATTATTACAGGAATTGTTCAAAGACAAGACCACCGCTATATGTATGTAAGCCTTGGCAGAGTAGAGGCATTATTGCCAGCTGCTGAACAGATGCCTGGTGAATCGCATACAACGAACGATCGCATCAAGGTGTATATCACAAAAGTTGAAAAGACTACTAAAGGTCCTCAAATTTTGGTTTCAAGAACTCACCCTGGTTTATTAAAACGTTTGTTCGAACTTGAAGTGCCTGAAATCTATGATGGTACTGTTGAGATTAAATCGATCGCACGTGAAGCTGGAGACCGTTCAAAGATTGCCGTACATGCTGCAGATCCAGAAGTGGATCCAGTAGGTTCTTGTGTCGGGCAAAAAGGTGCGCGTGTCCAAACAATCGTAAATGAACTGAACGGCGAAAAGATCGATATCGTTCGTTGGAGTGAAGATCCTGTTGTTTATGTGGCAAATTCACTAAGTCCTGCAAAAGTATTAGAAGTTCAAGTGAACGAAGAGGAAAAAATGACTACGGTAATCGTGCCAGACTATCAACTTTCCCTAGCAATTGGTAAAAGAGGTCAGAATGCTCGACTCGCAGCCAAGTTAACAGGTTGGAAGATTGATATTAAAAGTGAAACAGAAGCAGTAGAATCAGGCGTTTATGATCCTGCAAACGCTCGAAATGATTTCTTCGACGATACTGATGAGGATGAAGAGTAAGAGAAGACGAGGTGGAGACAATGAAAACACGCAAAATTCCTATGAGAAAATGCGTAGCCTGTCAAGAAATGAAGGCTAAAAAAGAATTAACACGTATTGTCCGCTCGCCTGAAGGAGAAGTCTCTGTCGATACGTCAGGGAAGAAATCCGGAAGAGGAGCCTACCTTTGTCATGAAGCGGCTTGCATCGAACAAGCAAAAAAGAAAAAGGTTCTTGAGTCACATCTGAAAGCGAAAATTCCAGCTGACTTATATGAACAGCTAGAAAAAGGAAGTCATACATCTTGAAACCATCTCCTTGGGAAAACTTTCTTGGAATAGCAGTTCGAGCCGGCAAAGTCATTTCCGGTGAAGAACTAGTTGTTAAAAGCGTACAAAAGCAAAACGCAAAACTTGTTTTGCTGTCTAAAGATGCTTCTGAAAATACAAAGAAAAAAGTTACTGATAAGTGCCTCTTCTATAAAGTTGATCTTGTATGGATTGAAGATCGCAATATTTTGGGCAAGGCTATTGGTAAAGAGCAACGAGTTGTAGTTGCTGTAAATGATCAAGGATTTTCTAAGCGTTTGAAGGAACTTCTTGATCACTAACTCGGGGGTGAACATATGAGTAAAATCCGCGTATACGAATATGCGAAACAGAAAAATGTTCAAAGTAAAGACATTATTGAAAAGCTGAAAACGATGGATGTCCACGTAGCAAATCATATGTCTATGATTGATCAAGCAGCTCTTAAAAAACTGGACGAAGCATATCGTCCTAAAACAAACAAAGATCAAGCAAAATCATCCAATCAAAATCAACTCCCTAAAACAGATATGAAAAATAGCAACTCTGGTAACGACACCAAATCTAATAAAAAGGAAGTTCAAAAAGAGAGTAATATGAAAATAAAAAAAGAGAACAATAACTCGTCACAAGCTAAAGGACCAAAGTCCACAAATACAAACAGCCAAGGCAGCCAAGGCGGCCAAAACAAGAATAATAACAATCAGAACAGAAACAGCAATAACAACAGAAATCAAAACAACAATAACAGAAACAACAACAACAAAAATCAAAACAACAGAAACAAACAAAATAGAGGCGGAGGGAACCATCAGCAGCAAGCTCCACAGAAAAAGGTTCTTGAAACGCCAAGCAAAATTACTTTTACAGATTCACTTCAAGTAGGTGAACTTGCAAAAAAATTAAACAAAGATACTTCTGAAATCATTAAGAAGTTAATGGGTCTTGGTATCATGGCTACAATCAACCAAGAGCTTGATAAAGAAGCGATCGAACTGATTGCAGCTGACTATGATGTTGAGGTAGAAGAAGAAATCATCGTTGATGAAACAGAATTTGAAAACTACGAAGTGGTTGACGATGAAAAAGATCTTCAAGTACGTCCTCCGGTTGTTACGATCATGGGACACGTTGACCATGGTAAAACAACACTTCTTGATGCGATCCGCAACACGAAGGTAACGGCTGGTGAAGCTGGCGGAATTACTCAGCATATCGGGGCTTATCAGATCACAAACAACGGAAAACAAATTACGTTCCTTGATACTCCTGGACATGCTGCGTTTACAACAATGCGTGCTCGTGGTGCCCAAGTAACGGATATTACGATCCTTGTTGTGGCTGCTGATGATGGAGTTATGCCTCAGACAGTCGAAGCGATCAACCATGCTAAAGCTGCTGGAGTACCGATCATTGTAGCTGTTAACAAAATGGATAAAGAAGCAGCTAATCCTGATCGTGTTATGCAGGAGCTTACTGAACATGGCCTTGTTTCTGAAGCTTGGGGCGGAGATACGATCTTTGTAAACGTATCTGCAATTAAAGGCGACGGAATCGATGACCTGCTTGAGATGATCAATCTTGTTTCAGAAGTTGAAGAATTAAAAGCAAATCCAAACCGTACTGCAGCAGGAACTGTTATCGAAGCACAGCTTGATAAAGGCCGTGGATCTGTAGCAACACTTCTTGTTCAGTCTGGTACATTAAACGTAGGTGATCCAATCGTAGTCGGACACACTTTCGGACGTGTACGTGCGATGGTGAACGATCTTGGACGCCGTGTTAAAACGGTTGGACCATCTACACCTGTTGAAATCACAGGATTAAACGATGTTCCACAAGCTGGAGATCAGTTCATGGTCTTTGCTGATGAGAAAAAAGCACGACAAGTTGGGGAATCACGCTTTAAAAAGCAACAAGATGCTCAGCGTAAAGAATCTTCTAAACTGAATCTTGATGACCTCTTTAACCAGATTAAAGAAGGCGACATTAAAGAAATCAATGTCATTATCAAAGGTGACGTACAGGGATCTGTTGAGGCACTTGCTGGATCTCTTCAAAAGATTGATGTTGAAGGCGTTAAAGTTAAGATTATTCACTCTGGTGTTGGAGCGATCAATGAGTATGACATCATGCTCGCATCTGCTTCAAATGCTATCGTAATTGGTTTTAACGTTCGTCCAGATACAGGTGCGAAGCGTACTGCTGATGCTGAAAAAGTTGATGTTCGTCTGCACCGCATTATCTATAATGTAATCGAAGAAATCGAATCAGCGATGAAAGGAATGCTTGATCCTGAATTCGAAGAAAAAGTAATCGGTCAAGTAGAAGTACGTACAACATTTAAAGTATCAAAAGTAGGTACGATCGCTGGCTGTTACGTTACAGAAGGTAAGATCACAAGAGACTCAACAGTTCGCTTAATCCGTGATGGAGTAGTATCATATGAAGGCAAAATCGACGCATTGAAGCGTTTTAAAGATGATGCTAAAGAAGTTTCTGCTGGATATGAGTGTGGAATTACGTTAGAAAAGTTCAATGATATTAAAGAAGGCGATATCATCGAAGCTTACATCATGGAAGAAATTAAAGTTAAATGATCGCCTTATTAACGGTTGAGTTTTTCATATATGAAGCACAGTCGTTAAAAGATAAGCGTTCAGTCGTCCAAAAAGCGGTAAATAGAGTTCGTCAACGCTTAAATGTAGCTGTTTCTGAAACGGATTTTCAAGATTTGTGGCAGCGCGCAGAGATAAGTATGGTTACCGTTTCTTCGGACAAAATAATAGCAGAAAAAGAATTGCAAAGAGCACTTGCGATTATTACATCTATTGCTGAATTAGAAGTTACTGATTCTAACATTGAGTGGCTATAAGGCAAGTGGCAAGAAACGGGGTGTAGTAAAAAATGGGCACAATCCGTTCCAATCGTATTGGGGAACAGATGAAAAAAGAGCTTAGTGACATTATAGGCCGAAAAATCAAAGACCCCCGTGTAGGTTTTGTGACCGTTACGGCGGTTGATGTAACAGGTGATTTGCAGCAGGCTACAGTATATGTCTCTGTGTTTGGTGATTCCGACCAAAAGGAACAAACACTAAGAAGCCTTGCGAAAGCAACAGGTTTCATTCGTACTGAAATCGGTAAACGAATTCGCATGCGAAAAACACCAGACATCTTTTTTAAATTTGATGAATCCTTAAATTATGGAAGCAAGATCGAAAGTCTTTTGTCTGATATTAAACGAGAAGACGAAGACAGCGAAGAGAATGAAGATCATCCGAAACCATAATAGCAAATGGATAGGCAATTATCATAATTGTCTATCCATTTTTTGCTTGAAACGATATAAAGTGATTGAAGGAGAAGCTGTATATGACTGCAAGACAAGGAATACTAGCATTAAAAAAACCTGCCGGAATGACTTCTCATGATTGTGTGGCTAAAATCCGCAGAATATTTTCAACAAAAAAAGTAGGTCACACCGGTACGTTAGATCCTGAAGTTACAGGTGTTTTGCCTATTTGTATCGGAAGAGCAACAAAAATCGCCGAGTACATGTCTGACTATGGCAAGGAGTATATCGGTGAAGTCAGCCTAGGCTTTTCTACTGAAACAGAAGATGCTCACGGTGAAAAAGTGACAGAAAAAGCGGTGGAGGCAGACATTTCAGTTGCTGCTGTTAAAGAAATTTTAAAGTCACTGACAGGAGAAATTGAGCAGATCCCACCGATGTATTCAGCAGTAAAAGTGAACGGCAAAAAACTATATGAATACGCAAGACAAGGGATAACCGTTGATCGGCCAAAACGCAATGTGACGATATATGAACTGGAACTTTTGAACGAAGATGAAACGATTAAAAAAGATAACCCTATATTTTCTTTCCGGGTTAGATGTTCTAAAGGTACTTATGTAAGAACGCTCGCTGTAGAGATAGGTGAGAGACTGGGATATCCCGCACATATGTCACTTCTCGTAAGAACAGCTTCAGGACCTTTTTCAATGGATGATTGTGTAACGTTTGAACAGCTTGAAAGTGGAGAAAAACCTTTAGAAGACTATTTGTTTCCATTAGAAAAAGGGATATCTCATTTTCCAAAATGGACTGTAAAAGAAGAACTTCTTTTTAAAATTAAAAATGGTTCGGTACTTGAAGCACCAAAAGAGTTGGAACAAAGTCCGTTTGGTGTTTATAATGAAGAAGGAAAATGTCTAGCCATTTATGAATTACATCCTTCAAAACCAGGTTTGATTAAACCGGTTAAAGTGTTAGCCATTGATTAACGATAGAAGTTAGTAGGTGAGTTTTTGGAAACGATTGTTATTAGTCATCCGCATCACTTTCAACAAGATAGCCTGCCGCCAACCATTCTGGCATTAGGTTATTTTGACGGAATTCATGTTGGCCATCAGCGTGTAATCCGCACAGCTGTGGAACTGGCAAACAAAAACGGAGCTGTCCCAGCTGTAATGAGCTTTCATCCGCACCCTTCAGTTGTCTTAGGTAAAGCGGATCATAATTGGACGTATATCACTCCTTTAGAAGAAAAGAAAAAAGTTTTAGAAAATATGGGAGTTGAACGTTTTTATCTTGTGAAATTTGATCATGTTTTTGCCGCTCTGGATACAAAGGACTTTGTAAATCAGTATATTATTGGTTTAAATGTTCAGCATGTTGTAACCGGTTTTGATTTTTCTTATGGAAAGTATGGAAAAGGCAACGTAGAAACTTTAGTGAAAGAATCAAACGGCCAGTTTGGGCAAACCGTTATTGAAAAGATAGAAAAAGACGGGGAAAAAATCAGCTCTACAATGATTCGCCACTTTTTAAAAGAAGGACTGGTCGAGGAACTCGTCCCTTACCTTGGACGCAAATATAAACTCAACGGAACTGTTATTCACGGTGATAAACGCGGCCGTACGATAGGCTTTCCTACAGCAAATCTGGATACAGAAGAATATTCACTGCCAAAAGTGGGTGTGTATGCTGTAGAAGTATACATCGATAATGAGAAATATTTTGCGATGGCAAACGTAGGGTATAAACCTACTTTTAAGGATGATCAAAAAAAACCGTCTCTGGAAGTACATGTCTTTGACTTCAACAAAGAAATTTACGGAAAGAGCATTAGTGTTACGTGGTTAAAGAGAATTCGAGACGAAAAGAAATTTAATGGGATCGAGGAACTGATCGCTCAGTTACATGCAGATAAAAGCAAAACATACGAAATCATACATTCTCTGCAGTAAAAAAACTTGCATTTGTTCCGTAAAAAGTCTATGATAATACTTGTACATTTTAATGTACACATAACCGTTGCTTGGCAAATCGAGTCACCGACGTTTGCTCGGTAATTGGTGTTTCTAATATTAAGGAGGTGAAAAGGATGGCTATTACTCAAGAGCGTAAAAACGAACTAATCAGCGAGTATAAGGTACATGATACGGACACTGGATCTCCAGAGGTTCAAATCGCTATCCTTACTGAACAAATCAATGAGTTGAATGATCACTTGCGTACACACAAGAAAGATCACCACTCACGTCGTGGTCTATTGAAAATGGTTGGTAAGCGCCGTAACTTGTTAACGTACCTACGTAACAAGGACATCACGCGTTACCGCGAATTGATCGGAAGACTAGGATTACGTCGTTAATCCAACAAAAAGCGGGATTTAATCCCGCTTTTTTTATTGCAGACAATACACAATCGAACAAATCAGAAATATTTTATACAGGTTACTAAATTCTTTACAGTTTTTCTTTTTAGGAAGGACTGCGATAGGATATAATAGAACCATAAAATACTAGGATTTTTTAAGTGTTGAGAGGAGTACCAAGTAAAATGGATCAACAAAAACGAACATTTACAATGGACTGGGCGGGCAGAACGCTTACGTTTGAAATTGGAGAATTAGCAAAACAGGCAAATGGTGCTGTAATGGTCAGATATGGTGACACAGCAGTGCTTTCAACAGCTGTTGCTTCAAAACAGCCGAAAAATTTAAGTTTCTTTCCACTGACTGTAAACTACGAAGAACGTTTATACGCAGTAGGTAAAATCCCTGGCGGATTCATTAAACGTGAAGGACGCCCGAGTGAAAAGGCTGTTTTAGCAAGCCGTTTGATCGACCGTCCGATCCGTCCTTTATTTGCAGATGGCTTCCGTAACGAAGTACAAGTTGTCAGCACTGTAATGAGCGTTGATCAAAACTGCTCTTCTGAAATGGCTGCGATGATTGGATCATCTCTTTCTTTATCTATTTCAGATATTCCATTTGAAGGCCCGATTGCAGGGGTTACAGTTGGCCGAATTGATGGCAATTTTGTAATCAATCCTACAGTTGAGCAAAATGAAAAAAGTGATATTCAATTAGTAGTAGCAGGAACGAAGCACGCGATCAACATGGTTGAAGCTGGAGCTGAGGAAGTTTCAGAAGAAGTGATGCTTGAAGCAATCATGTTTGGACATGAAGAGATTAAGAAATTAATCGCTTTCCAGGAAGAGATCGTTGCTGAAATCGGCAAAGAAAAGATGGAAGTTGTTCTTCATGAACTTGATAAAGATGTTGAACAAGAAGTTCGTGAGTTTGTCGGAAACGACGTAAAAGAAGCAGTTAAAGTTGTTGAAAAGCACGCACGTCAAGAAGCTCTTGATGCGGTAAGTGCAAACGTAGCTGCTCGTTACGAAGATGATGAAGAGAAAGCAAGCGAAGCAAAAGAAGTTTTACATAAACTCATCAAAGAAGAAGTTAGACGCTTAATTTTAAAAGAAAAAGTGCGTCCTGACGGAAGAAAAACAGATGAAATTCGTAAACTTTCTTCAAAAGTAGGCATTTTAGCAAGAACTCATGGTTCTGGTCTATTCACACGTGGACAAACTCAAGCGCTAAGCATTTGTACATTGGGAGCACTTGGCGATGTTCAAGTTCTTGATGGTCTTGGCGTAGAAGAGTCTAAACGCTTTATGCACCAATATAACTTCCCTCCGTTCAGCGTAGGGGAAACAGGATTTATGCGCGGACCAGGAAGACGTGAGATCGGTCATGGTGCTTTAGGTGAACGTGCGTTAGAACAAGTAATTCCAAATGAAGAAGAATTCCCTTACACTATTCGTCTTGTTTCAGAAGTATTAGAATCTAACGGTTCTACATCACAAGCAAGTATTTGTGCAAGTACGCTTGCGTTGATGGATGCTGGTGTACCGATTAAAGCACCTGTTGCTGGTATTGCTATGGGTCTGATTTCTGACGGTGAAGACGTAACCGTGTTAACTGATATTCAAGGTATGGAAGATCATCTTGGAGATATGGATTTTAAAGTTGCAGGTACACCAAACGGTATTACTGCTCTTCAAATGGATATTAAAATTTCAGGTATAAACCGTGAAATCCTTCAAGAAGCTTTAACACAAGCAAAAGAAGGGCGTATGATCATTCTGAAGTCTATGCTTGCAACACTTTCAGAATCTCGTACACAACTTTCTCAATATGCACCAAAGATTCTTACAATGAAGATCAATCCAGACAAGATCCGTGATGTAATCGGGCCAAGCGGGAAAATCATCAATAAGATCATTGAAGAAACTAACGTAAAGATTGATATCGAGCAAGACGGTACAGTCTTCATCGCTTCAACTGACGAGTCTATGAACAAAAAGGCGAAGAAAATCATTGAAGATATTGTTCGTGAAGTTCAAGTTGGCGAGTACTACATGGGTAAAGTTAAACGAATTGAAAAGTTCGGTGCTTTCGTAGAGCTCTTTAGCGGTAAAGACGGATTAGTTCATATTTCTGAACTTGCTGAAGAACGTGTTGGTAAAGTTGAGGATATCCTTAAGCTTGGTGATGAAATCCTTGTTAAAGTTATGGAGATCGATAACCAAGGCCGTGTAAACTTATCACGCAAAGTAGTTTTAAAAGAAGAAAAAGCGAAGAACGAACAGCAGCAGAACGTTTAATTTTAGTTAGTCTAGAGACTGATCTAAAGTGCACACTCACGTGGCACTTTGGGTCAGTCTTTTTTGTTCGCTGTTTTTGCAATCTCTGTTGTTATTGGAAGTGGTTGATTTCCGTTCCAGGTGCTCACTTTCCGCTTGAAAAGGCTCTTGGTTTTTACCCACTAAGAACAGACAGTTATTATAGGAAATCGTTGCTTTCAGCGGAAATAAGCATTCTAGCTGTGTAAATTGAAAACTTATCGGTAAAGCTGCCTTCACCCGTTGAAGCTATGGATCTGTCGCTTGAAATGCCACTTTAATCAGTAAAAAGATAATAAACTTACCAACACGTACTTTACTTTTCTTTCATCTGTTTAAATCGTTCTAACCTGTCCAAAAGGTACATACCTTGGTACAGGGAGGGAGTTACGTGAAAAATACTATTCTTCACTGGTCCATTGTTGTTTTAATCCTTACTGCTACTGCATTTTCGGTGCATAATCCTTTTACGAGCACCTATATTGAAAGTATTAAAGCCCAAAGTACAGCTGTGTCTCAAATGGAATCAAATTCAATCTATCAGCAGATCAAAGATAAAGCCAAAGAACTAAACAGTCCTCCAAAAAATGCTGAAATCGATCCTGTCTGGAAAGCCACTCCCGGTTATAATGGACTTGTTGTTGACATGGAAGCATCATTTAAAGCGATGAAGAAAGACAATAAATACGATGGCAGTAAGCTAGTTGTAAAACAGATAGAGCCAACCGTTCACCTGGATAATCTTCCCGCATCACCTATTTATAGAGGCAACCCGGAAAAACCTATGGTCACGCTTTTAGTGAATGTAGCATGGGGAAATGAATATCTTCCTGGAATGCTGCAAACGATGAAAAAGAATAATGTGAAATCAACATTCTTTCTAGACGGTTCTTGGGTGAAGAAAAATCCATCTCTCGCTAAAATGATAGCGGAAGAAAAAC
>NZ_JARUHH010000010.1:0-99838 GCF_043558025.1 Fictibacillus sp. UD | reverse complement strand
GCTCACGACTTTGACCGAAGACTATGAGCGAACGACGATGCATGGTGTTCGACATGAATTATTGAAGCTGCAAGCTGAATCTTTAGGCATTCCGCTTCGAGAAGTATGGATTCCTAGAGATTGCCCGAATGAAGTATATCAGGAAAGAATGCAGAAAGCGGTCAATGGCATTGTAGCTGACGGCATCGGGCACATCATGTTCGGCGATATTTTTTTAGAAGATGTAAAATCGTACCGAGAAAAAATGCTAGAGGGAACAGGATTGACTCCGATTTTTCCTATTTGGGGAGAAAAAACAGACGCCATTATAGCTGAGTTCTTAGAAAAGGGGTTTAAAACGGTTGTTTGCTGCTCTGATACAGACAGTATAGATGCATCATTTACAGGAAGAGTCTTGGACGCACAATTTATTGAAAATTATCCGGCCGAACATGATCTTTGTGGAGAGAACGGAGAATTCCACACCTTTGTATTTGATGGCCCGAACTTTTCTTTTCCTGTTGCGTATAAGTTAGGAGAGAATCGGTTGGCAAAAGATATGGTAACGAACAAAGACCGTTTTTATTACGTAGACTTGCTCCCAGCGAAGTAAAAGCGTAGTGAGGGTTATGTCCAAATTGCTTGAGACTTTCGAAATGACGTATACTAGGGAAATAGAATATGCAGTAATTGGAGAGAAGCATTATGGATATGTGGATTACAATTATCATCATGGTCGTTATAGGTGCATTAATTGGAGGGTTAACAAATTTAATAGCCATTAAAATGTTATTCCGCCCATTTAACACCTTATATATCGGGAAATTCAGAGTGCCATTTACTCCTGGACTCATTCCAAAACGAAGAAAGCAACTAGCTGTCCAGCTTGGTGAAACGGTAACGAAGCATTTGCTGACAGCTGAAGGTGTCCAGGCAAAGATTAACGATACAGGATTTCGTACAGAAATGACGGAACTTGTTCAAGGTGAAGTAAAACGCTTTTTGAAAAGCGACATGACAATCAGTGAATTGTTGCAAAAAGATTTTGGTGCCGCTGATATTCAAACTCGTATTCAAACGACGACTGAAGCATGGCTTGCCAACCGAATGAAAATAATGCTTGAGAGTTCAAATGGCAAGGAAATGAAAGAGATATTGCCAGAAAAGTTTGTTGCTGCTGGTGAAGAAAAACTTCCTGAAGTAGTGGACTGGCTTCTAAACAAAGGCATCGCTTACTTAGAAAGCGATGAAGGCAGAAAGTCTTTAGCTAGCGGAATTGATGCGTTTTTAATGGATAAAGGAATGCTCGTTAACATGGTGTCTATGTTCTTCGGTAATGTGAGTATCGCTGAAAAAGTGCAGCCTGAACTGATTAAGTTTATGAAGCATGAAAACACACATGACACATTGCTTCAGCTTCTTCAGCAAGAATATCGAAATTTTATGGATAAAAAAATGGACGAAGCACTTGAGTTGTTCGACATGCCTGAGATTACAACAGGTCTTGCAAAAGAGATCACAGCAAGACTTCCGATCGAAGAGTATTTAAACACGCCGATCCACTCATTAGCAACAACGGTAGAAGGATGGATCGTTAACGATTTAACGCCAAAAGCGGTAGCAGCAGGCCTTGACCTGTTTGTAGCAAAACTAGAAGTACTTCTTGAAAAAATGCACCTGGCAAAGATTGTGGAAGAACAAGTCGAAGCATTTTCACTAGAGCGTTTAGAGGAAATTATTATTGCGATCGCAAAAAGTGAACTTAAGATGATTACCTGGCTAGGAGCTCTGTTAGGTGGATTGATCGGCTTATTTCAAGGTATCCTTGTACTATTTTTGTAGAGTCTGTTATAGTGGGTACCGTAGTTAATCAATAGGAGGTTTTTTACCAATGGCAAACGTATACGATGTTGCTTACGACTTAGAAAAAGCACTGCGCAATAGTGAAGACTTTACAGCTTTAAAACAAAGCTATGATGAAGTAAATAACAATCCGGAAACGAAAGAACTTTTCGGCAAGTTCCGTGATATTCAAGTAAATCTTCAGCAAAAACAAATGAACGGCCAAGAAGTGACGCCTGAAGAGATTGAAGAAGCTCAAAAGCTTTTTGCTGATGTACAGCAGAACGAAACGATCTCTAAACTTATGGCAGCAGAACAACGCATGAGCATGATCATCAACGATCTGAATAAAGTAATCACAAAGCCTTTAGAAGAGCTTTACGGTGCAATGGTTGAAGAAGAAGGACAACAACAATAATCACTTGATGATGAAACCTCTGTTTCTTAAATGAAACAGGGGTTTTTATTATGGTGTGGATTTTCTTAGGCTTGTCAGCGTTCTAAAGCATGTTTCCAGTTCATAAACTTAACTCGAGTTCTTATACTATATTTTCGCGAAATGGGGGGAGCGCATCATGGTATACCGTTTACTAGCGATTGACATCGACGGAACCCTACTGCGAAGCAATTTCCGTATCGATAGAGAAACGAAAGAAGCCATTGATTATGTGCAGCAAAAAGGGGTATATGTCACACTCGCTTCGGGCAGGAGCTTTCCATCTACACAAAAGATCGCAAAAGCGTTAAAGATCGACAGTTATCTGATCAGCCACAACGGAGGATTCATATCATCGTCCCTAGATGAGCCTTTGCAAGAAAACAGGTTGTCTGTCGAAGATACTTACAAGATTGTAGAGATCCTCGAGAATTACGAATGCCACATGCGTGTTGTTCATGAACGTTTTTCTGTAGGCAATCAGCTGAAGCAAAAGAGCCAGCTCGTGGCAAAGTTAACACTGAGCACAGGTGATCCTTTGTTCTATCCGGTTTCGTTTACAGAAAATCTAGGAGATTACGTACTCGCGCAAGAAGTGGCGCCGCCGAAAATGGATGTGCAATTCTTTGATGAAAAAGAATGCGAGTCAGCAATTAAGTATTTGAAAGAGCAAATGCCAGACTTTGAGTATTCATCTTCTACGAAGTGCCAGTTAGAGATTACGGCTAAAAAAGTAACAAAAGGAAATGCATTAAGGTTCCTTGGCGAAAAGCTTGGGATTGCACCAAACGAGATGGTGGCAATCGGGGATTCGTATAATGATTTGGATATGATTGAGTTTGCGGGTCTAGGCGTGGCAATGGCAAATGCACCTGACGAAGTGAAGAAAAAAGCGAAGTGGATCACGCGTACGAACGATCAGCTAGGTGTTCCGTACATGGTAAAAGAAGTGTTTCGTAAGCAGATGCGCTTCCAGACATTGAAAAGATAGATTAGTTGTTATGAGCAGGGCTCTTTTTAGACGTTTTTGTCTGAGAGGAGTCTTTTTATTTTTGTATGGGAAAGCGGGGAGGTAGGGTTTAGGAGCGATCCTCATAAGTTACGAGCGATAATTTGGGTTAATGAGCGATTCTCGGGATTTACGAGCGATTCTTGAAGTTTACGAGCGATTCTCGGGATTTACGAGCGATTCATGAGGTTTACGAGCGATTCTCGGGATTTACGAGCGATTCTCGAGATTTACGAGCGATTCCTGAAATTCACGAGCGATTCTAGAGTCTGTGAGGAGAAAAAGAGATTTATGTTCTGCTTAAGGAAACATGTCATCTCAATCCATTCAAACAGCTTGCAGAACACCGCCTCCCTTCGACAACTGCCGTCGAATTTCGTAAAAAACGTTTCAGTTTTGTTACAAATGTAGAAAATGAAAGGGTTTTCATGAATCGTGACGAATAATATTTATGTAAGAACCACAATGCAAAGGGAGGATTCAAATGGAAAAAACATTAGACCTACAATTAAAACCAAAGGTGGCCGAGTTCCTAAATGGGACGAAGAAACATTTTATCAACGGAGAATGGGTCAGCTCAGCAAGCGGTAAAACATTTGAAACGTTAAACCCTTCAACTGGAGAAGTACTGGCAGTCGTATCTGAAGGTGGTACTGAAGATATTGACAAAGCAGTGAAGGCTGCAAGAGCAGCATTTGAAACAGGATATTGGTCAAAGATGCCTGCTTCAAAGCGTAGCTACTTAATTTACAAACTAGCAGAATTGATGGAAGAGAATAAAGAAGAATTGGCACAGCTTGATACATTGGATAACGGAAAACCAATCCGTGAAACAATGAATGCGGATGTTCCACTTGCGATCGAACACTTCCGCTATTATGCAGGCTGGGCAACGAAGATCGTAGGGCAGACGATTCCTGTAGCAGGAAGTTTCTTCAACTATACGCGTCATGAAGCGCTTGGCGTAGTTGGACAGATTATTCCTTGGAACTTCCCATTATTGATGGCAGCTTGGAAGCTAGGTGCGGCACTTGCAACAGGATGTACAGTTGTATTGAAGCCGGCTGAGCAAACGCCTCTTTCTGCACTTTATTTGGCAAAATTAGCACAAGAAGCAGGATTCCCTGAAGGTGTGCTAAACGTTGTAACAGGTGCTGGTGAAACAGGTGCGGCATTAGTTGATCATCCAAATGTGGACAAGATCGCATTTACTGGATCAACTGAAGTAGGAAAGCTGATCATGCGCAATGCGTCTAACTCATTGAAGCGTGTAACACTTGAGCTTGGCGGTAAATCACCGAACATTATCTTGCCTGATGCTGACATGAGCCGTGCAGTTCCTGGTGCGTTAAGCGGAATCATGTTCAACCAAGGACAAGTTTGCTGTGCGGGCTCACGTCTATATATCCAAAAGAAATCGTTTGATAATGTCGTGGCAGACCTTGTGTCTCATGCGAAAAAAATCAAGCAAGGCCCTGGTTTAGATCCAGATACTACTATGGGACCTCTAGTATCACAAGAACAGCATAACCGCGTACTTGGCTATATCCAAAAAGGACAAGACGAAGGTGCTGAGCTTCTAACTGGTGGAACAGCTCCTTTTGATAGAGGATATTTTGTTGAGCCGACAATCTTTGCGGATGTTGATGATAAGATGACGATCGCAAAAGAAGAAATCTTCGGACCAGTTGTGGCTGCAATGCCGTTTGAAGACTTAGATGATGTAATCTCTCGTGCGAACGACTCTGAATATGGTCTTGCTGCAGGACTTTGGACAGAGAATTTAAAAACAGCTCACTATGTATCTAACAAATTACGTGCGGGTACAGTTTGGGTGAACTGCTATAATGCATTTGATGCTGCTTCACCATTCGGCGGATACAAGCAATCTGGTATCGGACGTGAAATGGGATCTTATGCATTAAACAACTATACAGAAGTAAAGAGTGTGTGGGTTAACCTTAAATAGACAACATAGAATTACGGGGTCAAAAAATCGAACGGACAATAGGAAAACCGGGTGCTAGATCCAGCATCCGGTTTTTTCATTGTTCATTGATAAGCGGCGAATCTCTTCGTCAGTTTTGTTTTCTCGGTGCTCATGTAGGAGGACTACACTCCGCTCCTCGAAAACTTCACTTCCTCGACCTTCTTGCTTCTGAATGAACAAATTGTTCATTGATAAGCGGCGAATCTCTTCGTCAGTTTTGTTTTCTCGTGCTCATGTAGGAGGACTACACTCCGCTCCTCGAAAACTTCACTTCTTAACTTCCTCGACCTTCTTGCTTTTGAATGAACAATTTATGAATTGATAGCAGCTGATTCTTAAAGCATCACCTTTATAAACCGCAATCCGGTGTCATCATAATCGAGACTTCTATAAAACTCATGCGTGTCTGTTCGGTGCTTGCCGCTATTGAGTAAAATCGCTGTACAGCCTTGTTCTTTAGCCCATTCTTCTCCATGACGGACGAGCTCTTTACCGATTCCATTTCCTCTGAACTCTTCACTGACGACAAGAGCAGAAATTCGAGCGTAACAGCCGTTTTTTTCAAAATAGATTCCTTTTGTTAGTCCGATCATACCAATGACTTGGTCGTTTACACATGCCACAAAACAAGCATAAGCTGCATTTGGAAGCAGCGTTTCCAAGCGCTCTGTCATCTCTTCCGGTCGTGTAGGATAACCGAGCTCTCCCATAAGGTAAGAAAGTTCATAACTGTCATCGTATCGTGCTTCGCGCAGAATCACTTCACTCACTGTTTTTCCCCTCGTTTCCATGAGTTTCATTAGCGATGGAAAAGAAGCAACTGACCCTTTGGTGAAGTCAGACGATGCGTTTTTTCTTGCATGTTTAGTTCAGCCAAACGGGCTTCTCCCCGTTGTTTTGCTTCAGAATCATTGGATGCCTTTATGTTTTCATCCAAAATTTTTTCTCCGTTACTTTCATAAGCTGTTAAGGCGTATGTATTCATGGTGATCTAACTCCTTTCGTATCTAAAGTTCATTTCAACATTCGACGATTTTTTCCTGCTGCTAACTTAAGAATTTGCCTGAAACTTACCCTTTGCTCTCACGTATAAGGAATTATATGGTATATTTTACAACGGGAGGGAAGTTCATGTTAACCATTAAAGATGTTAGAAAACAGTTTGGCAGCTTTACAGCCGTTGACGGAATAACATTGGAGATTCCTAAAGGTGAGATATTTGGTCTACTAGGTGCAAACGGTGCAGGTAAGACAACGACATTCCGAATGATTTTAGGGCTTTTAACACCATCGCAAGGAAAGATTACTTGGAACGGAAAAGAGATTTCGTATGAGACGAGTGACCTTGTTGGGTATTTACCCGAAGAACGAGGATTATATCCAAAACTAACAGTTCGAGAGCAGTTAATCTATCTTGGCCAGTTGCGAGGAATGTCGCGATCACTTATTCAAGATCAAACCGAAAAGTGGTTAAAGCGTTTTGGAGCAGAAGAATATTTAAATAAGAAGGTAGAAGCGCTTTCTAAAGGAAATCAGCAAAAAATACAATTCATTGCAGCTGTTCTCCATTCGCCTGAGTTGTTAATTTTAGATGAACCGTTTAGCGGTTTGGACCCAGTGAACGTTGAACTTTTAAAAAATGCTGTACATGAACTTAAAAAAGAAGGAACAACGATCGTGTTCTCCTCGCACAGAATGGAGCATGTTGAAGAATTGTGTCAGCACTTATGCATTATGCATAGAGGGAAAGCAGTCGTTCAAGGCAACTTAAAAGAAATTAAACGATCGTTTGGAAAGAAGAACGTTTCCGTGAAAGCTGATTTTGATCTAGCGTATTTAAAAGACACGAATGGCGTGGTGAAACATCGCTTAACAGCAGATGGTATTACGCTTCAAGTAGAGCGTGAAGAAGTGGCTCAAGACTTGTTTCAAGCTATACAGTCAAGAGGCTTTGTTCGAAAGTTTGAACTCGAAGAACCTTCATTAAATGATATCTTCATCGAGAAAGTAGGTGTCGCTCATGAGTAAATTTTTCACGGTTATGATGCATACATACCGTTCTAAAATTAAGTCAAAACCATTTCTGATCACTACGATTATTACCATCGCCTTATTATTTGTTGTAACAAACATGAACGAGATCACCAAAATGTTCGGAGGAGATGAAGTTTCTAAAGTTGGAGTCATTGACCGGACGGGAAACACGCTCCCAGCACTTCAAGCTCAATTGAATCAAACAAGGGATGATTTAAAAGCTGAAGCATTTACGAAATCAGAAAATGAAGCAGAAAAGGCTGTGCTAAATGGAAGGTTAGATGGATTTCTGATCTTGGATAAAGATGCTTCAGGAATCATTACAGGGACTTATAAAGCAGAAGATGTTACACAGCAGAGTCTAATTACAGATATTGAGATGGCCTTGCAGCAGATTAAGAATAAGTCTGCCGCTGAATCAATCGGATTGAATCCAGAACAGCTGGCTGCTATCTATTCGCCAGTTACATTTGACAAGGAATCACTGTCAGATACAGCTAAAAGTGAGGAAGAAGCAGCTCAAGTATATATTCTGGTTTATGTGGTTCTGTTTTTCATGTACATGGCTGTCATGATGTATGGAAGTATGATTGCAGTTGAAGTAGCAACAGAAAAATCGTCACGCGTGATGGAAATATTAATCTCTTCTGTTTCGCCAGTTACACAGATGTTTGGAAAGATTTTTGGGATCGTTCTTGTGGCTTTAACTCAGCTTGTCTTGTTTGTAACAGGAGGATTTGCAGCGGTTAAATTAAATGGACAGCTTAGCAAAAGTGAAAGTATTATTCAAGAATTGAAGTTGAACGAAATTCCAATACCTTTAATCGTTTATGCACTAGTGTTCTTTATTTTAGGATTCTTTCTTTATGCTACTCTATTTGCCATGATGGGTTCTTTGATTAGCAGAGTAGAAGAAGTAAACAATCTGATGACACCCGTGGTTATTGTAATCGTCGCTGCATTTATGATCGCGATGTACGGACGTGAAAATCCTGAATCTGCATTCGTGGCAGGCGCTTCTTACTTCCCATTATTCACACCGATGCTCATGCTGCTCCGCGTAGGAATGCTTTCATTGCCAGTCTGGGAAGTAGCATTAGGTATAGGAGTTCTCGTTGCAGCGATCGTTTTATTCGCAGTGATTGGAGCACGCGTTTACCGCGGAGGCGTATTAATGTACGGCAACGCCCCATCATTAAAACTGATCAAACAGGCTCTTTTGCTATCTAAAGAAGAAAAGAAAAATACAACAGGCGTATAATCAGGACTTAAAAAGAGAGCGAGATGGCTCTCTTTTTTATTAGGTTCTTTTTTTTATAGGTTTGTAGCTTTTGAGTAATTTTTCTCATTTTCTTCTCTGACAAGTTGATTGGAGTGGAAGGTGAGAGACTCCTGCGGGACAAGCGGTCAGGTGAGACCCTTAGAGGCGGAAAGCGAAGCACCTGTAACGGAAATCAACTACTTCTAAAAGCAACAAAGCTTAACTTAATTAGCGAACGTGCTTTCGTATATATGATAAAATGAAGGGAAGAATAGTAGAAAAAGAGGATGAGCGAAATGATAAAATTCTTACATTGTGCAGACCTTCATTTAGACAGTCCATTTAAAGGACTTTCCTCATTACCAGAAGGGCTTTTTCAACGTCTTTCTGAGAGTACATTTTTATCTTTTAAAAGGCTGATCGATCTAGCAATTACAGAAAAAGTAGACTTTGTCGTTATTGCTGGTGACCTATACGATAGCGGAAACCGCAGTTTAAAAGCGCAGTCATTTTTAAAAAATTGTTTTGTAAAACTAGAAAGTTATAACATAAACGTTTTTATCAGTCATGGAAACCATGATCCACTCGACGGACAATGGGTGAATCTGGATTGGCCGAGTAATGTGCACTTTTTTGAAGGAAACAGCATTCAGACTCTCCAATTTGAAAAAGAAGGGAGAAAAGTGGCGTGTCTTCACGGTTTTAGTTATGAAACAGCAGCTGTAACCGATAACCGCACATTACATTATCCTGAAAAGAAAGATGATCTGTATCATATCGGTATTTTACATGGACAGGCTGATGGATACAGCGGCCACAGCAGGTATGCTCCGTTTTTGGTTTCAGAGCTATTAAAAAAGGGCTACGACTATTGGGCGCTTGGCCACATACATAAAAAAATGGACTTGAGTACAGAACCGCCAATTCGTTATTCAGGAAACATACAAGGAAGACATAGCGGAGAAACAGGCGGAAAAGGCGGATACATTGTAACGCTGAACGGAACGGAAGTGGAAAGCGTGTTTCATGCTACGTCTGATATTGAGTGGCATGAAGGAATCGTCGATTTAACTGAAGCAGAAAGTCTTCAACAAGTGATAACTCTTTGTGAAAGAGAATTAGGTACTTATCAACAACCCCCAAAAGGTGTATTCCTCGTTCTTAAGCTGTCTGGACAAACGCAGCTTTTTGAAGAGCTTTTAGATGGCGTGTTTTTAGAGGAACTGCATGAGATCTTGCTAGAAGACGATCACGCTGAATCCTTTGTGCATGTAGTTTCAATAAAAAATGAAACAAAACCCTCCATACAGGATGAAATGTCGATCAAACAGTCTGGTTTTTTCAAAGATTTACGGGTTGTTTTACAAGATGACCTAGAACTTGAACAGGCGATTGCAGAGTTAACCACACATAAAACAGCGAGAAAGTATTTAGAGCTAGAGAATCAGGATTGGGAAGAGATTCAGAAGCAAGCAGAACGTTTACTTTTATCAGAGCTACATAAAAGCAGGTAGGTGAGAAAATGAAAATAGTGTCACTTCATATCTATCATTTCGGAGGATTGAGGGATTGTAAGATCTCGTTCGAAAAACACGGCTTACAAATGCTATATGGTGAAAATGAAGCCGGGAAAACGACATTGATGGATTTTATAAAATGCATGTTTTATGGCTTTCCCTCAAAAAATCAGTCTCAACGCCGCTATGAACCGAAGAACGGAAATAGAATGGGCGGGAAAATGACGATTGAGCATCAAAATCATGGGGTGTGGACAATTGAGAGAATAGCAGGTTCCACGGTATCTGGTGATGTATCGATCTATAATGAAACAGGTCAGCAGAAAGACGAATTGTTTCTGATTCAGTTATTGGACAATATGGAGCAGTCTTTATTTACGGGTGCCTTTTGTTTTGGACTTGATGGGCTGCAAAAACTGGACAAATTAACGTCAGAAGAACTTGGTAACTTTTTATTAAGTACAGCTCTTTCAGGTGACCGTGATCTGCTTGAAATTGAACAGTCCTTTGAGAAGAAGCAATCTGCCTTATTTAAAAAATCCGGAAAAAAACCGATCATTAACGAAAAATTAGATCAGCTTAAATCAGTTGGGAAAACGCTTGAGAGCTTAAAAAGCAAAAATGAGAGCTATCTTGTGATTAAAAACAAGCTAGAAAACCTTGAGAAGTCTTTGGGAAAAACGAAGCAAGAATTGGTTGGCGTGCAAAAAGACATGCGCTCAGTCAAGAGATTGTTCGAACTGAAACCAGTACTGGAAAGATATAAGCAACTGAAAACGGAATGGCTTTCTTTTGACTCAACAGAAATTCGTTTTCCTGAAAACGGAATCAGAAAATATGAGGATTGGCAAAAGGAATGCTCCCTTTTGAAAGGCGAACTTACATACATAGAAGACCGTCTTTCTGCTGCGGAAAAAGAGAAAAAATCATTAATAACTAATGAAAAAATAGTACGCTATGAAAATAAAATTAAACAGATGTTTAACAAACTTCCACAATATGAGCACCTATTCAATCAGCTCCAAGATGCGGAGAGAAACATTCAATCCATAGAAAAGGAAGAGAAAGAGCTGTTTGATGCTATCGGAGAAACGTGGTCTGAAACAGAACTAAATGATCTATCGCTCTCATTATCTTCACTTCATCATCTCGAAGGTCTTATTAAACAGTCTGGCCATTTAGAGGACAAGAAACGCAGATTAGAAGATGAACTTGAGGATTCAAGACTAAAGCTTGAACGCTTGGAAAAAGAAGAGGCAAAACAAAAAACTTTACTGCTATCCGAAGAAGAACTGGCGAAATACGGGCGAGCAAACAATAAGCAGCAGGCAAATGGCTTTTCTTTGTATTCAGCACTTCTTCCGCTTATTTCAGCTATTGTGCTTATATGGTCGGGTTGGTCTTCAAATGCTTTGTCCGTTATGTTAGGTGGTGCTATCGTGTTTGCTGCTGCCCTCATCTTAATCTTTGTTTACATGAAAAAGTACAAGACAAGGGGAGAAATATCGCATCAAACACATCACAGGATTTTGGAAGATGAGGTGAACAGAAAGCAGTGGATGCAGGTTTCTGTTCAGCTATCGAACGAGAACAGCAGCTATGTACAGCTTGCGAAACAACTGGATTATTTAGAAGTAGAAGAGGCTTCCGTTTTGGGACGGGCTGAACAATGGGCGAATCAAAACAGATATAAAGGAACTGTAGATCAACTTTTGGTATCTGGTTATATGAAAAGAGTTCTTCAGTTAAAGGAATTATTGAAGCAAAAAGAGACGGTAATTCAAATGATGAGAGAGTTAAACGAACATCTAGAAGAATATGAGGATGAAGCAGCTGACTTGTCTGCTGAATTAGAAAATGAACATAGTGGCGACACGAAAGAATGCATAGTTTTGCTTCAATCATCGCTAGAAGAACAGTTGAAAAATAGATCGCGAGCTGAGCATCTTACGAAAACCTGTAAACAACTCATAGAACGAAAAGAAGAACTCCTGAAAAAACTAACATTCATCGAGAATCAAATGAAGAACTTATGGAAAGAAGCAAATGTCAGCAAGGAAATCGATTTCTACACAAGAGCGAAAGAGAATGATCGATTGATAAAGCTGAACGAAGAACGAGATACACTATATAATCAGCTGATTTCGCTAGGGTTTTCACCAGAAGAAATAGACGAAATGGCTCAAAAAGTAACGGTTAATTATGAGGATACGGTCCAGCTTATAGAGAATTTGGAAAAAAATGAGGAAGACATACAAAGAGAATACTCCGAGAAAGTTGAAGAAAAGGGAAGACTAGATTGGGAGTTGACGAAACTCCTTGAGGATGGCAGTTACTCAGAACATTTACATCGGTATGAACTATTAAAAGAAGAGTGGAACAGCTATGTAAAGAAGTGGGCGAGCTTACGTCTTGCACAGCACGCGCTTTCAAAAGTTAAAGAAAACTATCAAAAGACAAAGCTGCCAGCGGTTTTAGAGACTTCAAGTGTTTATTTTAGTAAAATAACAGAAAGTGAATATCAATCGATCCTGTTCACAGAACAAAACGAACTGATGGTTGTAAAAGGGGACGGAACCCGTTTTTATCCGCATGAACTGAGCCGTGGAACAGCTGAACAAGTTTATTTGGCTATCCGTTTGGCTGTTGCCTCTCATGCTGGACCTGCAGACTTTCCGATTTTGATGGATGATATAGCAGTGAATTTTGATGAAAAAAGAACGAGGCGCACGCTGCAGCTCATACAAGAAGCTGCACAGGAAAGGCAGATTCTGTTCTTTACCTGTCATAAACATGTAGCTTCAATCGTTCCGTCTGTTCCTTTAATACGTTGGCCAAGCCAATCAGTAATCGCTGAAATGTAAACAAAGGAGGGGAATGACTCATGTCCAATGAGTATTCCATTTACTTAGTAGAAGATGAGCAAGACCTTGCGCAAGTGCTGAAAGCTTATATGGAAAAAGAGGGCTGGAGCGTTTCGGTTTTCCACAACGGGGAAGATGCACTTAAAACCGCTGAGGAAAACAAACCGCACCTATGGATTTTAGATATTATGCTTCCTGGTATGGATGGCTATGAGATCATTAAAGAGATTAAAAAGAGTTCTGACATTCCTGTTATTTTTGTTTCCGCAAGAGACCAAGATCTAGACCGAATCGTCGGTCTTGAACTGGGCAGTGATGACTATTTAGCAAAGCCCTTTATGCCTAGAGAGCTAGTCATTCGTGTAAGAAAACTATTAACAAGAATCTATGAAACGGGTAACCGCCTTCCGCAGATTATTGAAATTACGGGGTATATGATTGATCCGATTTCTAGAAAGATTACGCGTGATGGGGAAATGATAAATTTAACTGGAAAAGAAATTGATGTTCTTCTTTATTTAATAGAAAACAAAGGGAAATCTCGTAAGCGTGAGGAGATTTTAGAATATGTGTGGGGAGACGATTATTTCGGATCTGAACGGGCTGTAGATGATGTGATCAGGCGTGTGCGCAAGAAGATGCCAAGGTTAAACTTAGAGACTGTCTATGGTGCAGGGTATAGGATCATACCGTCATGATTCGGTTAAATTTAACCCAGCGCATCTGGCTTTCTTTCGGGTTATTGCTTTTTACAATAGGTTTATTAACGGCAATCATCTATCCGCTATCTATTAAAGATACGCTGACTGAGGAAACGTATCGAATCATAGAGAATGAGCAGCAGAATGTTTGGGATCCACAAAATCAAATTCCTCAAGAAGGAGAATCACCAACCGATTTTATTGAGAGAAGGAACGCTGCCCGTGATGTTGGCCACTTCCTCATTGTCGACAAATATGCTAATTCACAAGGTGACCCTGTACCGCAGGAAGTACTCGTTGAAATGGCTGAAAAAGCATACGAGCAAAAGAACGATAAGGGAAGATACGAATTAACATATGAAGATGCGACACTCTTTTATGCAATCACAACGAAGACAAATGTGAAAGGTGAAAAGGTGTACTTAATTTCGTACATGTGGGACACGTATCGTGATCAAATGGTTAACCGGCTTTGGCTAAGACTTGTACTCATTTTGTTGTTCACCGGTATATTCTCGATCATTCCTGCGATATGGCTTGCCCGATATCTGCGGTCACCGCTCATCATACTAGGAAAAAGGTTTGAGCAGATCGCCAAACGAAACTGGCAGGAACCGTTTCACTGGAAAGGGGACGATGAATTCTACGTCCTATCAAAGCAGTTTGAGGAGATGCGGCAGAATCTATTGAGGCATGATCATGCACAGAAAACGTTCATTCAGCACGCTTCACATGAATTGAAAACACCAATTATGACGATAAAGAGTTACGCTCAATCAGTAAAAGATGGAATTATGCCGAAAGACACCACGGAAGACATGATGGATGTAATCTTAAGAGAGACAGAAAGGATGGAAAAGCGTGTTCAGAACATGTTGTATTATACAAAGCTTGATGCAATGAAGCTTGATGTAGTCACAACAGAAAACTTTAACTTTGGCGATCTGGCTGAAGATATAGTTGAGCGCTTTAGGTATCAGCGTGAAGATATTGATTTTGAGATAACTGGCAACCACTACAAGATGAATGGCGATAAAGAGCAGTGGGGTATTTTGCTGGATAACTTGGTACAAAATGCTTTGCGGTACGCACATCACACAATTCGGCTCTCTGCTTTTTATAAAGGGTCTGAATTTATTATCGAAGTGTTTAATGATGGAGAGCAGATAACGGATGTTACCGGAGAAGAAATTTTCCAGCCGTTTCGCAAAGGAAACAAAGGTCAATTTGGTCTTGGCCTTGCAATCGTAAAAAGGATTGCAGAACTTCATGGGGGCAAAGTAGTTGCAAAAAATACGAAAAACGGTGTAGCTTTTCAAATTAAGATGCAGACATCTGACCAACAAAAGAAGTGATATACGATACTGGAATTTTATGAGATGAGTGCTGCTGCAAGTAGTTAAATAGAGTGATATGCTATACTAAAGCAAAGAAAGGCGGGGTGAAATATGAAAAAAGGACTTGCATTTTATAAGGTAGGAGAGATGGTTGACGGTTTTTTTCTAATCAAATCATCTGTAAAAGGAACGGCAAGCAACGGGAAGCCGTTTTTAACATTGATCCTTCAAGATCAAACAGGTGATGTGGAGGCTAAATTGTGGGATAGTTCTCCTGAGGATGAGGAGCTTTATGCAGCTCAAGCCATCGTAAAGCTATCTGGAGAGATGGGGAACTACAGAGGAAAAATGCAACTGAAACTGAAAGCGATTCGCCCTGCAACGGAACTTGATGGCGTTAAGATCAGTGATTTTCTAGAAACGGCTCCATTAACACAAGAGGCAATGGTAGAAACAATCACGAAATACATATTTGAGATGAAGAATCCAAATATACAGCGAATCACAAGGCACTTATTGAAGAAGCATCAAGCTGAATTTTTAGAATACCCTGCAGCGGTTAAGAACCACCACGAATTTGTATCAGGCCTAGCGTTTCACGTTGTATCCATGCTGGATATGGCAAAAGCTTTCAGCAAGCTCTATCCTTCACTGGACACAGACCTTTTATATTCTGGAATTATCCTGCATGATCTTGGTAAGGTCATCGAGCTATCAGGACCTGTAGCAGCTTCTTATACGCTTGAAGGCAAGCTTCTTGGTCATATTACAATCATGGTGAACGAAATTGGCAAGGCGGCAGATGAGTTAGAGATTGAAGGTGAAGAAGTTACCGTCCTTCAGCATCTTGTACTTAGCCACCACAGTAAGCCAGAGTGGGGAAGCCCAAAAGCACCGCTCATCCGTGAAGCTGAAATCCTTCATATGATCGATAATTTCGATGCCAGAATGAACATGATGGACAGAGCACTCGAAAAAGTACAGCCAGGCGAATTTACAGATAAACAGTTTGCCCTTGAAAATAGATCGTTGTATAAGCCTTTGTTTCAGGCGGAATTTGCTAAAAATTAGTACTCTTTCCTAAAGAATTGTTGCTTTATAATCTTTTTTATTGGCTTCTTTGACAAGTTGATTGGAGTGTTAGATGCGAGACTCCTGCGGGACAGGCGGGCAGGTGAGACACTTAAGAGTGAAACGTACGAATGTGGCTCACCGCCTGCCCCGCGGAAAGCGAGCAATCTGAAACGGAAATCAACCACTTACAACGACAACAAAGCAACCACTAAAATTTAATAACAAAAACCCATTGTGTAAAATTGGGAATTGTGATAAATTTGGAATTGGAAGTTAAGAAAACGAATTTTTAGGAGGCAATGACTCATGAAAAGCATTGTTCAAGGTAAGGTAAGAAAGCAAGCTAAATAACGTCTAGTCCCATTTGGGAAGGCTTATTTTGTTATGCATTCTACCTACTTTTGAGCAATCTCTTCATGTGTCATCCCGAGCCTTTTCAATGAAAAGCCTATGGTGTGCACATGTAAGCGTGTATACTCATGGGCTTTTTTCTGTGTGTATCTGGAAAAATCCCTTCTTATTCACTGCATGTAAAGTGAGTGCTCAAAAGACAGGTATAGGAAACAACAGTGTCGGAATTTACTAATGGAAGAAGTGAACACAACATGAAGTGGAAAGATTGGGATGCTAATCTGAAAGTTCGTTTAATCGGAGAATTTTTTGTAAATCTATTATTTTGGATGTTCTTCCCGTTTATGGCGATCTATTTTTCGGATGAAATGGGAAAAACAACAGCGGGTATTTTATTAGTCCTGTCACAAGTAGTAGGTGTCATCACTAACCTTGTGGGTGGCTATTGTGCGGATAAATACGGAAGAAAGAAGATGATGGTGATCTCGGCTTGGGGTCAGGCAGCGACGTTTATATTTTTCTGTCTCGCTAACTCGCCGTGGTTGGATTCGCCTATCTTAACGTTTATTGCGTTTTCAGCTTTAGGTCTTTTCGGCTCTCTTTACTGGCCGGCTAGTCACGCAATGATTGCAGACGTTGTAGAAGAGAAACATAGAAGTGAAGTGTTTGCGGTGTTTTATACATCCATCAATATATCCGTCGTTTTTGGTCCTGTATTGGGAAGTATCTTCTTTTTCTCATACCGTTTTGAACTGCTGCTTGCGTGTTTAGTGGTCAGTGTCATTTTAGCGATCGTCCTTGCGAAGTATATCCGTGAAACGGTTCCTGTAAAGAGAGAAGTGCTCGAGAAAGTGGGAGCGGATAAAAAGTGGTACGAGGCGATGGGTGAACAGTTGAAGGATTATCGAGTAATCGCAAGTGACAAGTTATTTTTGCTGTTTATCTTAGCAGGAATTCTAGTTGCCCAAACGTTCATGCAGATGGATCTTCTGCTAGCTGTTTATACAACTGAAAAGGTACCGGAGCAATCGCTATTTGCGATTGGCAACTGGGATATATCGTTAACCGGTGAAAAAGTGTTTGGTTATTTAATCTCGTTAAACGGATTAATGGTCGCTCTTTGTACGGTTTGGATGGCCAAGTGGATGAATCGCTTTAAAGAGGGAAGAGTCTTCATTTTTTCTGCACTCTTATACGGTGTGTCGATGCTTGTGTTCGGAAGCACAACGATGATGTGGGTTCTATTCGGCGCGATGGTGATCTTTACTACGGCTGAGCTAATGGTTGTTGGAATTCAAGAAAGTTTCATTTCAAAACTTGCTCCAGAAAACATGAGGGGCCAATATTTTGCAGCAGCTGGTTTGCGCTTTACAATCGGCCGTACGATTGCTCCGATTTCGATTCCGTTAACCATGTGGATTGGATTTGAGAATACGTTTTATCTTCTCTTTGCTCTAGCTGTGATAAGTGCGGGAATCTATTACTTCATGTTCCGTGCTTTTGATAAAAAAGTTCAGTCTCAATCAAAAGTGGAAAAAGAAAAAGAAACGAGTGCTGAACCTGCACTTTCGTGACATATATGATCTTGCTCCTTCATAGACTGTATTAAAAGCTTGTCTAATAAGGGGGAGTTAATCGATGAAAGGATACGCTGCTTTATTTTTCGGTGCCATACTCATTGCTGCGTTTGTATTAAAGGAATATTCAGCAGGAGTGGGCGGTTTTTTTACTATGACTCCATGGTGGATGTATTTCGTCCTTTGCGGCATCATTTATAGCGGTTATCGGATCGTCACGCTGTTTCAGGAAGATCGTGAAATTGAGCAGAGAGTCATTGAAGAAGAAGGCAGAGTTTACATGGAGCGTATTCAGAGAGCAAAGGCTCAAGGCCCCGCTGAAGATAATGATGCGGAAGATTTAGTTGCAGCTGCTGCGGATGAAAATGATCATAATAATGGTTCGGATCAATAGTAGAATAATCTATAAAGAAAAGACCTGCGAAGAGCAGGTCTTTTTTGACTGTCTTTCTAAGGAACACAGGTTCATGCTGATTTGATCATTTTATATGATAATCCGCTTTTTTTATGTGATGACGTGTATTTTTGATGTGATGAGGCACGTTTTTTATGTGATAATATGCTTTTTTTATGTGATAATATGCTTTTTTTATGTGATCCGAATTCCTATGTTCTTTTCAAGAGGATTTAGCAGCCAACTGGGTGCACGCTGCTTCTGCATGAGCGCAAATAACCATCCAAAACAAAAACCAGGCCACTTCAAGGGCCTGGTTTTCATCATTTCATGTCATTATTGTTGCGGCATTTCTGGCATTTGCGGTTGTTCTGCTTTCTTTTCCATCTTTTCTTTTAGTTCTTTATCTTTTACTTTAACATCCGCTTTTTTGCGAAGGTTTTCTAGGATTTCAGTGATTGGTTTTGCTTTTTGCTGCTTCAATTCTTGTTCAATTTGTTCTTTCTTGTCTTCGAACTTGTTTTCACGCTTGTCCGTTACTTTGATGATGTGCACGCCATAATCGGACTTAACAAGGTCGCTTGTTTCACCTTTATCAAGAGTGAATGCTACTTTTTCAAATTCAGGTACCATTGCACCTTTACCGAAGAAGCCAAGGTCTCCACCTTTAGATTTAGATCCAGGGTCTTTAGAGTACTCTTCTGCTAACTTAGCAAAGTCTCCGCCTTCGTTCAGTTTCTTTTGTACTTCTTTCGCTGTTTTCTCGTCATCAACAAGAATGTGGCTAGCTTTTACTTCTGTTTTGTATTTTTCGTCGAACGTTTTCTTCATTTCTTCGTCAGAGATCTTAACGCCTTCTGTTGCTGCTTTTTCATTTAATAGCATGGATTTTACACGTTCTCTAAGTTGCTTTTCATCAGCTAAGCCGTTTTGTTCAAGTGCTTGTTTAAAAGCATCTTCACCGCCAAGCTCTTCTTTAATCTTGTCGATTTCTTTATCGATTTCTTTGTCTGTCACTTTATATTTATCTTCAAGTACCATTTCGTCAATCATTTGGTTTAATACTTGGTCACCGTATTGTTCTTTCATTTTATTGTAAAATTGCTCTTTTGTAATATCTCCAGCTTTAGATTCAACGATGGCTTCTGAATCTGCACCACCAGCGTTATTACAAGCGGATAGTGAAATAAGTCCCGCTGTTAGCCCTACTGATAACATCCATTTTTTCATTTTTTAACACTCCTACTGTGAAGTAATAATTTAACATCTCTTACTATAGCATAAACGTTGCGGGTATTCCTATTCAATAAACGAAATATGAGAAAATTTACACATTATAAATTCAGTATTTACGGGTATTCAGAGCAATCTGGAGAAAAAAATTTTAAAAACCGGGTCATTCGTCTAATCAAAACAGGGCGCCTCACTATATGATATGGAGAAAGAAAAGGGAGGTATGATGATGGGTTATGGTTACGGTCATGATTTCGGGGGAGGATTTGCATTAATCTTAGTTCTTTTTATCCTTCTCATCATTATAGGAGCTTGTTACTGCTATTGATGGAGAATAGAATTTTTAATTGATAAAAAGGGCGAATGCCTATGCGTGCATGACTGGTCATGCATAGGATAGTGTACAGATGACTGAAGGAGGTGGCTTTCATGGGCTACGGGCATGGAAAAGGCTTCGCATTAATCGTTGTATTGTTTATCTTGTTGATCATCGTAGGTGCTGCATGTTTCTGCTAAAATAAATGCCAGTCTCGCAGGACCTTTTCTTATGAATGGGAACTGTCAGGCTTGACGTTTACAAGCAGATTCGTTAATGTGTTGTTTTACTACTCTTGATCAAAAGGTGCAATATATGTATGGAATGGTTACTCAAGGGGGAATGCAGTCTGGTTCCCCCTTTTATATTTTCTATAGAACGTTTGAAATATAGGAAGAAATGAGCAGAATGGTAATAGACACGTTAATTGTTCGATAGACAGAATCCTGCTGCTTTGAGGACAAGTTCTTTTTGTCACATAATTTATGTGTGAGCGAATTGAACACAAATAAAAATATAGGTGCTAAAAATACGAAGATATAGCCAGCCATATAAAAACCTCCAACATGAACTACTTGTTTAACTTTACCAAAATATGTGGAATATGAATAGGAAAAATACTTCACATGAGATGAGAGAGGGGAGAGAATATGAGAAACGGATGGAAAGCTGCGTTTTTTGCTTTGCTGCTGCTGCTTTTGATCATACCTGCAGCCATAGTTATACTGCTTTTGAAAGATCCGGCGGGTGGCCATTTGGATCGAAGCATGCTGAAATCAGATTTACGTGAAAATCAAAAATTGTTGAGTATACATACAGAAAAAGAGCAGGTTGAGGATCTGCTTAATAAGGAATTGCGAAAAAAGGCGCCAAACGTAAATGTATATGTGAATTTAAGGAATGATGAAGCCGTTCTTAATGGTTCTTTTGTTGCTTTTAAGCAGGAGATTCCCTATCAAATCACGTTTACACCAGAAGTCATGGATAACGGTGATTTGCTCTTAAAAGAGAAGGACATGCAAGTCGGACGTTTTCCTATACCGGGGGATGAGGTCTTTACACTGCTAAAAGATACAATTGAATTCCCGGAATGGGTGGATGTATATCCAGCCGATGAAAGCATCTTGATGAGGATAACCGAAATGCCTACAAAACCAGGTTATGCTGTTAAAGCTGAAGAGTTTGATTTAAAGAAGAACTCAATTAAATTAGGAGTCTATACGAAGAACTAGGAAAAAGCGCTTCTGTTTGCCGGTTTTGGTGAAGAAGCGCTTTTTTTATTCGTCATCAATTATTCATACCCAAATGGAGAAAGTTGGATTATAATTATTATAGACATAGATTGACTAGAAAGCAGGGTTTGTATGGAGACGGTGGAGGAAAGATTAGAAAGACTAGAATTTTATAATCAGCTTACGATTGAGAGTGTCGATCTAACTTCGTATCCGTTCTTCAGATTGGTCATGGAAAAAAAGCTCACCGAGCAAGAAGTAAAGGATATCTTCCTTCTTTGCGATGAGCTTCAGAAAAAATATGAAATGCAGAGTGAAGAAGGCTTTGTTCATTACACGCCGCTGCTGCTGCATTTTGCAGGCATGTTAACGCCTAAGCTCTCACCGAGAGAAACAATTACAGCATTGCTTCAACAAGAGAAATACATTTCCTTGATGGAGAAACTGTATGAATTATCTGTTCGTTACGAATGAGAAGAGGCAATTTCCTCAGCTGCCATAACAGGCGAGGAAGGTTGTTCACCGATTGATGCTTCGATCTTTTCTTCTAGTTTGTTAAAAATCGACATAAAGTCATCACCATAAAGATTACGGATAATCGACATCAGTTCTGGAAATTCAGGGAATCTGCCAAAAAGCTCTTTAATTGGCATGGAAGCACTGAAAACACCGAATTTTGAAGGATCATACGTATTTAGTGTTTGAAGTAAAAGCTCTTCACCTTTAGGTGTTAGACAAATATATGTATTTCGCTTATCATCTTCTTTTTTAGAAAATGTTAGATAGCCTTGTTCTTCAAGCTTCTTAGAGAAGTTAAACGCTGTGGAAACGTGCATAACACCAAATTTTGCAATATCAGAGATTGATGCACCCTCAAGATGATGAGCAATCCAAAGAATATGGTGTTCATTGATGTTCAAACCATAATCTTTAATCCAATTTTGCCAATCCTTTTCGACGCTTTTCCATAATGCTTTACTAATCTGTGAAAGTTTGTGACTATAGATCATGGCTTCTTGAAAACTATATAATTGATCTTTGTTCATTTTTAAAATGCCCCTCCATCTTATAAAACACATCCTATTCCTCATTATGCCAGTATTTCCTATAATAAGAAAGTAAAATTTTTCAATATTTCCTTATTTTTTAGTAAAATAGTTTTACATCTTTTAGCAGATATACGCTTCATATTGGTATCATCATATGTTCAGCGTAAAAGAAAAAAATTCTCCGAAGCTGGAGAATTTTTTTTGAGAAATTATTTGATTTCTTGTTCCATCTCTTCAGGTACTTCTTCAATTGTAGATGCGGCTGTTTCTTTTAGAGCCTCTTCTTTTTCCTTATTAGCAAATTTGATCTTTGCTCTAAGCTGAATCCCGTCACGCTTAATGCTAGAGAAAGTAGATTTCATTTTATCCATATTTTCTTTCAAGTCTTTTCTTACTTCCTTACCTGCTTTAGGTGTTGAAAGTAATGTAGCTGCTGCTGTTACTACCGTTCCTAATGCGAAACCTACTACCATGGATTTTTGTTTTGACATCTTAAATTTCCTCCCCATTCTTTTAATATCTAATTAATTCGTGAATATCTCTTATTATCCTATGAAAAATAATGACGAATATAAAAATATTTCCCGATAGATTTCGTCATGTTTGGACAAGATAGACATTGCAAATCTCTTTTGGTCGAAACATAAAAAACGATGCAGATCCAGCAGTGACGAGGAAATGAACATCGACAGCATGTTTTCGCGAAAAATGTATCAATTGTCTAAAACGGTAGATATTTGACTGTGTTTGGAGAAAAAGAAATAAAAGAATAAAAAGGACTGCTTTCTTAACCGCTTTTTGGGGGAGCTATTTCCGTTCGTGGATGCTCGCTTTCTGCCTTGCGAGGAGATTTTTAGGTAGTAGGCAGGAGTCTCGCACCTTACGCTCCAATCAACTATTCAATTTTGCTGTAACAATAATCTAAAAAAGCAATAAAGAAAAAAGAAATGATAGGAATTGACGAAGAGGATCAAAAGAGGGTATACATAAATAAAAAGGCTGGAGGGATATGGGTTGAAACAAAATACAATCGGTAACTATTTCAACAAAATGAAAGAAAAAGCGAGTGCTGTCCTTGAAAGTTCTACCCAAACAGGTGAGCTAGTATCAGAGGCGGAAAGCAAAAGTTCACAGCCAGAAAGCCAAGGGCTGAATAAATTAGGGTCACAAGTAAAAGCTCTAGTACGACTCGTAAAGTCTTATAAAAAAGGTGATTATCGTGATGTTTCTAAAAAGTCTTTAGTACTTATGGTGGCTGGACTTCTGTATTTTGTGAGTCCGATTGATGCTGTTCCAGATTTTCTTATTGGTGCAGGATTACTAGATGATGCGACTGTACTTGCTTTTATTTTTAAAACTCTATCAAGCGAAATAGATGCGTTTCAAACGTGGGAAGAAGAGAAAGAGGAAGAAGACACATACGTGAAGCCAGCTCCTTAAGGAACTGGCTTTATATTATTTGTTTATGCTGTTAAACTTGATCGTTTAGAAAATCGTTCTGCTACTGGATATATGAAGAACATGATCAATCCGCTAACAATACTCGTTGGAACAACAATCATTCCGATAAAACTGAATAGTGAGCCTGGAAGTCCGGCTACTAGCATTGCGACAAGAAGGAATAATGTTCCACTGATAATGGTTCCGACTACCGTTAGAAGAACGGCGCTAATTGCATTTACTTTTACTTTTTTAGCTAATAGGAACAAAGCCAAAAAGATAAAAGCAGTTATTGGTTTTTCAACGATATTTGCAATTTGTCCGCCAGCCATTCCTGTTGTTAGTGCTGATATAACACCTGCAGCCATACTTGCGATCAATACGTTTTGTTTCGTAGGGGCAAGCATGATAGCTAAAAACATCATTACGAGCAGCAAATCAGGTTTCATTCCAAAAAATAATGGCGGTACGATCGTGTGAAAAACATACCCTAATGCAATAAGTACAGAAGTTAAAGCTAGTGATTTAGTATTCATTTCTCATCTCTCCTCAGCTATTCTTTAGCCTAATTTCTCTCCAATAGTGTCCTCATGACCTATTGCGAAAGTACTTTCATGTTACCAGATGTCTATACAACTGAAAAGGGTTAAGAACTACTTTCCGTATTTTTCCTGAAATTGAACCATGAACTCTGCAAGGCTGTCGCAAGATTCTTGGGGAACGGCATTATAGATAGATGCTCTGAATCCGCCAACAGATCGGTGGCCTTTTAAACCGTAGATTCCGTTTTCTTCGCTCTCTTTTATAAATTGCTGTTCTAGGTCTTGGCTGCCCAACGTAAACGTAATATTCATGTCTGAACGTGAATCACGCGTTGCGTAGCCGTTGTAAAAACCTTTGCTGCGGTCGATGGCATCATAAATGACTTTTGCTTTCTTCTTATTCCTAATTTCCATCTCGTTCACACCGCCTGACCTCTCAACCCAGCCGAGAACGAGGTTAAGAAGATAGATGGAATAGACGGGAGGGGTGTTGTATAGAGATTTGTTTTTTGCATGAACAGAATAGGACAAGATCGATGGGACGGTTTTGCTATCTTGCAAAAGATCTTTTCTAATAATGACAGCAGTTACACCAGATGGACCGAGGTTCTTTTGAGCTCCTGCATAGATCAGGCCGTATTTATCGACAGAAAAAGGTCTACTCATAATATCGCTTGACATGTCAGCTACAAGAGCAGGATGTGAAAATGCATTTAAGTCTGGCCATTGAGTGCCATAAATCGTGTTGTTAGAGGTGATGTGCAGGTAAGCATCATTTTCGCTTGGTACATAATCTATTACAGGAAGCGTACGATATCCAGAAGCCTTACCGGTTATAACGGCTTCACTCAATCCGATTCTCTGTGCTTCTTGATAAGCTTTTTCAGACCAAGAGCCTGTTAGAATATACTTTGCCGTTTTTCCATCAGTAATAAGGTTCATTGGGATCATAGCGAATTGCAGACTTGCGCCGCCTTGTAAAAACAAAACATCATGTGTATCCGGGATATCGAGCAAGCTTCTCATTCGGTTCTTTGCTTGTTCATGGATGTCTTCGTAATCTTTTCCCCTATGACTGTGCTCCATGATATTTAAGCCAGTGCCTTGAAAATCATCCCATTCTTCTTTCGCTTGCTGCATAACCTCTTTGGGCAGTGTTGTTGGTCCTGCTTGGAAATAAATGCGTGTCATCGTTCTCCTCCTCATAAAATAACGCTGTTTTAGCAAACTTTGAGCTCTTGAAAGTGGTTGATTTCCGTTCCAGGTGCTTCGCTTTCCGCGGGGCAGGCGGTGAGCCCCTTGCCGCTTTGCTCCTTTAAGGGTCTCACCTGACCGCTCGTCCCGCAGGAGTCTCACACCTTACACTACAATCAACTTTTCAGTGATGTCTGATAAGCAACAATCTTTTAGAATAGAGCATAGATTAAAAATGAATATGAAAAAACTGCCCAGTTTAAAAAAAGGCAGTTTTAATATGTAACGCTAGTTTTTAACGTTTTCTTTAATAGTTTGAGCAATTTCTGTCATTTCGTTCGCAGGGGTATCCTGCGTTTTCCAGACCGCACCAAAACCGTCACCAGATCCATATCGAGGGATAAAGTGCATGTGATAGTGGAAAACAGATTGTCCAGCTGCTTCACCGTTGTTATTTAAGATGTTCAGACCAATTGGATTAAACGTTTGTTTAATTCCTGAAGCAATTTTAGGCACGACAGAATAAAGTTTCGCTGCTGTTTCTGCAGACAGTTCAAAAATATCCTTGGAGTGCTCTTTAGGAATGATCAGCGTATGTCCTTTTGTCACTTGGCTGATGTCTAGAAAGGCCAAGACGTTCTCATCTTCATACACTTTGTAGGATGGAATTTCACCCGCAACAATTTTACAAAAAATGCAGTTTGAATCGTGGGACAAGTGGCTCACCTCATTTTTTTACTTATCATATCACACATAATCAACCAAAAAAATATGGTATCTTTTTTATCTTATCAAAAGGCTCTTTACTAAAGAGTTGTTGCTTTGGATCCTTTTTCTTCTTTGGATAGTTGATTGAAGCGCAAGGTGCGAGACTCCTGCGGGATGAGTGGGGCAGGTGAAACTCCTAACAGCGCAAAGCGCTAGGAGGTTCACCGCACACCCCGCGGAAAGCGAGCAGCCTGAAGCGGAAATCAACTACTTCTCAGAGCACTGGAGTTCGCGAAAACAGCAAAAATAAAGAAGAAGGGTCCTATTCAATAATAGAACCCTCCTTCTTATAGAGGTTAGAGAAGAAAGGAGAACACGAAAACAAAACAATACGATTTTTTAGCCATGCACCTCGGTATTAAGAATTTGCAATTGCTCAAGCACTGAATAGTCCAAGAGAATCATCTCCTTAAAAGTTTGCATATCTGAAAAAATCTAATACCTTGCATCTTTCTCCCTGAAGAAGGGGGGATACCTTCTTCCCTCTTATCTTGTCCATGAAGTCTCTGTTGTTATACATATAAAATTGGTAAAAGAAACGTGAATTACGCTATTATAAGGAAAGAATGACAAAAAGGAGGATTCTCCGTGAAAAGAAGACAACTTGTATTAACGATGACACTTGCTGCTAGTTTTCTCATCTCAGGCTGTGGAAATCAAAGTAAGGAAGATCATAAAAATCATCAAGAGAAATCACAATCAAAAAATGAAGGTTCTCATCAAGGACATGAGAATCATCTGCCGAATGGCGATATTCAAGAACTTACGGCGTCAATGGATGTGCTGCCTGGATTTTTAGATAAACAGCCTAAAGAGATTGCAGCCATCTATGCAGCAGCGCCTAAATATAAAGAACTGCTTGAATCTATGCCTTGTTATTGTGGTTGTGGAGGTTCAGCTGGGCATAAAGATAATTATGATTGCTTTGTTGCAGAGAATAAAGAAGGTGGAGAGATCGTTTGGGATGATCATGGAACAAAATGCGGGACGTGTCTTGAAATTGCGGCAGTCAGCATGAGTGAATCAGCGAATGGCAAGAGCGATCTAGAAATCAGAAAAATGATCGATGAAAAATATAAAGAAGGCTATGCAGAACCAACACCAACACCAATGCCTGCTTCATAAGGGGTAAAAGGGTAAAAAATGGCAAAGAATAAAGACATAGATAAATGAAAAAGGAGGGTATTAGATGAAGCCGATCCTTGAAGTTAACGATCTATCAGGAGGTTATCTTCCTAATCAGCCTGTTATTCATCATTTGGATTTCTCAGTAAAGGAAAATGAAATTGTTGGGCTGATCGGTCTGAATGGAGCAGGTAAAAGTACGACGATTAAGCACGTTTTAGGTCTAATGGAACCGATGTCTGGCACATCAAAAATTGATGGACAGACTTTCAGAGATGAACCGGAAATTTATCGCAGTCAATTTACGTACATACCAGAAGTTCCAATTCTTTATGAAGAGCTAACACTTTGGGAGCATCTAGAATTAACGGCAATGGCGTACGGCCTTGAAGAACAAACCTTTTTAACCCGTGTCCGTCCCTTATTGGAAGAGTTTCGAATGGACAACAAGATCAAGTGGTTTCCAAGCCAGTTCTCTAAAGGAATGAAACAAAAGGTAATGATCCTTTGCGCTCTGTTAGTAGAACCGAAGCTTTATATTGTGGATGAACCATTTGTTGGTCTTGATCCACTCGGAATTCAATCCTTTTTGGAGTATATGGTGAAGTTTAGGAACAGCGGAGCAGGTGTTTTGATGTCGACTCATATTTTATCGACGGCAGAAAGATACTGTGATCGTTTTTTAATTTTGCATGAAGGAAAGTTAGTATTGAGCGGAACTTTAGAAGAATTAAGAGTAAGAAGCGGGCTGGAAAACGCGACATTAGATGAGATCTATCTTTATGTGGCAAGAGGTAAAGTCACATGATTGATGTAAAAAAATTATGGACAAAACGGCGCAATGCCCATTTAACGCAAACACTTAAATATTTTAGTTTAATGGCAAACAGCGGGCTCATTGTTTCCTTAATTTTGCTCATCGTTATTGGAAGTGTGTATTATGCGAAGCTGCTTCAAGCGCTGCCTAAGGATTTCCCAGCCGTCTTCGTTCTTACAATCGTCTTTTCAATCTGGTTAACGAAGAGTGCAATCCGTACGTTGTTAAAAGAAGGAGATCTTGTATTTCTGCTCCCTGTGGAATCAGGAATGAAACAATATTTCTCAAAAGCCATCTCTTCAGCTACAGCAACAGGGGCTTTTTCAACCCTAATCATTTTTACTTTGCTCTGGCCGGTCGTTCAAGTTTTTATTCATGATGGCTGGAAAATGTACGTGACTTTTGGCTTCTTTTTAATTGCAGCTAAAGTATTCAATATATACGTGTCATGGGAAGAAAGAAGACTGCCCTATAAAAGTCATCAGTTGAACTATAGAATCATGAGGTTCATTGTGAATTTTGTGTATGCTTATCTGCTCTTTAATGAAGCATACATCTTTTTAATCGCAATCTTTGCAATTATGTATGTGCTGAAAAATTTTGTGTTTGGTGTCTTTAAAAAGCAGCATGGCTATCAGTGGGAAATGCTATTAGCAGAAGAACAAGCATTAAAAATGAAGGGCTATCGACTCGTCAATTACTTTACAGATGTACCAGCACTCAAACAGACGGTTCATAAACGACCTTGGTTAAACGGTTTAGCTGCTTTTTCATTTAAAAAGAAAAACGCTTTATCTTCTCTATATACGAAAACGTTTATCCGTTCGGGTGATTATTTAGGTTTATATATCCGTTTAATCTTAGTCGGTTTCTTCTTCCTCTATTTGATTCCAGCTGGATGGTGGCAGCTCGTTGTTGTTTTTTTGTTTTTTCAAATGTTCTCACTGCAGTTGTTTACCCTTTACACGCAATACAGATGGAATGTTATTTTCATGATCTACCCTATTGAGCAAGCCGTGAAGGTGAAAGCTTTTCAGAAGTGGCTTAAAAACTTGTTGCTCTTACAAGGGATTTTTTATGGAGTCTTTTACGGATTCCTAACAGGCGATTGGCTGATCGCCGTGTTAATGCCTGTTGCAGCAGTGGTTTACGGCTTACTTCGTTTACCGTCTATGACAAAAAAACATGTAACATTAACTCCTTAGCCCGAATGGTTGGGGAGTTTTTTTAGTCGTGTCCTTTAAGCGGATGTCTCAATCGATGAAATGTAAAAAGGTAAACAGCGTATAACTATTAATGAAACTTAATCCGCCGCGTTTACGTATCGGAAAGAGAGGAGGAGCGACATGAACGAATATGAACAAAAAGTTTCTGAAGAGCTAAAACAATGGGAAATTGAGATGTGCAAAAGACCGTCACTTTGGAATAAAGCAACAAAATCGGTTCAAACCAAGATAAACGAAAAGATTCCTCAAAAAGTGCACGATGTCATAACGGCAAGTATGAAACAAATGATAAAAGCGACTTTAATCGGCTCAAAATATACAACAAAAAGAACGATCAAATTTACAGCAGATCTTCGGGAACGTGATTACAAGTTTCAAGATCGCCTTGCTTTTTATAAGAAAACAGCTGCAGTTGAAGGAGCCGGAACAGGCGCAGGCGGTATTTTGCTTGGACTAGCAGATTTTCCTTTGCTTCTTGGTATTAAAATGAAGTTCCTTTTTGAGGCAGCAAGTATATATGGACTGGATGTAAGAGACTACAGAGAACGTATCTTCATTCTGCACGTATTTCGTCTCGCTTTCTCCGATCCTCAAAAACGGAAAGAGGCATATGAAAAGGTTGTTAATTGGAAGGAAACTATTAAGGAGTTTCCAGAACATCCGAATTCTATTGATCAGCTGAACTGGCAGGATTTGCAGCAGGACTATCGAGATCATATCGACCTTATAAAAATGCTTCAGATGGTGCCAGGCTTAGGGGCGATTGTAGGAGCGTATGCCAATTATCACTTTCTAGATGATCTGGGCCAAGTGGCGAAGAATTGTTTTAGGTGGCGTTTGTTGACAGATGAAAAAAACAAAAAAATAATAAATAAAAAGCACCCGCTTTAAAAGGGGTGCTTTTGTTTTGTTCATTTTAGAAACGGCTGTCGCTAAGTAAGCGGTCCATTTCTTCTTTATGCTTCGTTTCATCAGCGATCATATCTTCCAACTGAACAACAAGCTCAGTCAATTTTAGGTTAGAAGCTTGTTCCTTGCGCTCTTCATAACGTCTGATTGTATCTTCTTCAGCATTTCGAGCTTCTTCCAGCATTTCACGAACGCTCTCAACTTGTTTAACTGGTTTTGGTTGAGTAGTTGGTGTTCCTCCAAGTGTCTTAATCTTTTCGGCTAGGTAAAGAGCGTGTCCTTGTTCGTCAGCAATTTCACTTTGGAAAAAAGGTTTAAGAATTTGGCGGTACAACCCAGAAACCGTTGCAGCATTATGGTTGTACATAATGATTGCCGAGTACTCGTTTGCAAGATCCTCATTTAGTCCATCGATTAGTGCTTGTAAGTCTTTTTCCATTTGTATAACCTCCTGAATCTTGTTCTACAAAGATATCCTTCCCGTTTTCGAACAAACATAAACGAAAATTTAAGGATAGATTAGATTTTAAAAATCAAACTGTATAAATATGTTTAAGCTGTGTTAAAAGCGGTAAAAGACTAGTATGCATGAAACAAACATTGAACAAAAGTGATACAAAAAACAAAGGAGGCAACAAAAATGGATAGCAGACATATGGTTGATGACGAACGCAATGTAGACACAAGCAAGGTGGAGGAAACAGCAAGCCGAATGAGTGAGAGCAAAAAGGACGAAATTTTATCGAACTTCGAAGAGTTTAAAAGCTACCTGCACAGCAAAGTACAGATTGGTGAAAAAATGGGCATGAGTGAAGAAACGCTCGCAAAAACAGCTGAGAAAGTAGCAGATTACTTAGCAGACCATGAGGAGCCACGCAACTCAGAAGAGAACCTTTTAAAAGAGCTGTGGAAAGTCGGGGAACAAGAAGAGCGCCATAAGCTGGCTCATATGCTAGTAAAGCTTGTAAAGTAAATGATTTTTCAAGAAAAGCTGCTTGGTAAACGAGCAGCTTTTTTCTTTAGGTTTTTTTTTTCTAAATAATGTTACCTAAAAGATTGTTGTTTGTGTTCGTTTTGTATTCTTCATTGACAAGTTGATTGGAGTGCAAGGTGCGAGACTCCTGCGGGATGAGTGGGACAGGTGAGACTCCTAACAGCGCAAAGTGCTAGGAGGCTCACCGCACACCCCGCGGAAAGCGAGCATCCTGGAGCGCAAATCACCCACTTTCAAGAGCGACGAAGATTCCTTTTAGTTCACAAAGCCTTCAAATAATCCCCCAATGTTTGAAAGTGGTTTAATACAAGTCGAAAAAGTGAAAACTTACCTTAAAACAAAGGCAGAAGATGAGGAGATCTTTATGTTACGAGAACTGGCCAACAAACTACCCTTTCCAATACTGCCATTACTCTATATATTGGGCGGGCTAGCTCTTTCGTTTTTTTCTTTAAACGTGTTTTTCGAGTTGTCAGAAGACTTGATGGAAGATGAGCGTTTTCAATTTGATCAAGTCATAATAGAATACGTTTCAAACATAAGAAACGATACGTTAACTGGATTTATGAAATTTATTACCTTTTTAGGATCTATTAATGTTCTTACTCTCTTATTAGTGGGAAGTCTTATTTGGCTGATCGCAAAGAGAAAGAATTATTGGGGTGCTATTTTTTATTTAGTGGCAGTAGCAGGTGGCGGCCTACTAAATCTTGGTTTAAAGCATTGGTTTGGAAGAATACGTCCTGAAAATAGTTTAATTGTGGAACAAGGATTCAGCTATCCGAGCGGACATGCTATGGGGAGTTTAATTTATTATGGTTTTCTCGGATATTTGGTTGTGAGAAGCAGAAGGAGTAAGACTCTTAAAGTAATCCTGGCGGTTGGTTTTATTACAACCATTGTGCTGATCGGTTTTAGCCGAATTTATTTAGGGGTTCATTATCCATCCGATGTGTTAGCTGGTTTTTCAGCAGGAACGGTATGGCTGTTTATATGTATCGGTGGCAGAGAATCGATTAGAGCTTATCAAAAAAGGACGCTTCCTTTTTTTAAAAGGAAACATCCCCAATAAGGGCAGTCAGTTGTTTTTTCAGACATTTTACGACTGCAGGTGTTTCATGTTCGCGCTCCCCGTCACAGTCAATAAGCTGTTGGGGAGCCGTTTTTATGTGGATTTCTGAGCTTTGAAAATAGTGATAGCCTTGTCCTTCCTTCGATGTGTCAGATAAACGATTTTGAAGAACATCCCAAATAAATGAAATGGAGGGTTCTTCAATCAGTAAGCAATCAAGCATGCCGTCTTGTATATCCGTATCTGGAAAAAAAGGTCTTATGCCTCCAGTGAAAGGGCCGTTAACCGCAAGAAACATCGCAGCATTCCCGTTGAATTGAAATTCTTTAGATTCTATTGAAATCTCGAAGGGCTCCCATGTTTGAAAGGATTTAGCAGCTGATAAATAATAGGAAAGCCTGCCGAATTTTTCTTTTGTATCAGGATCAATGGATTCTGAAACGTGAGTAATCAGGCCAATTCCCCAAAAATTCGTAAAAAAATGACCGTTGAATTCACCAACATCAATTCCCTGAATTCTTTTTTCACTCAGTTGTGCCGCAGCTTTCACAGGATTTTGGTTCATCCCTAAAGCCCTTGAAAAATCATTGCACGTTCCGCCAGGTAATATTCCGAATGCTGGCGGATTTTCTTTTACCGACAATACCGCTTCAGCAATTTCATGGACAGTACCATCCCCGCCTGCTGCAATTATGAGATCTGTTTCTTGATGAAGTTGCTGGACGTATGAAGCGCCTTCTCCAGGGGCGGTCGTTTCGTAAACTTGAACATCTTCAAAACCATTCTTTAATTCGGTAAGAACAGCATTCCATTGATTCAGAAGCCGCCCTTGACCAGCCGCTGGATTAAGGATGACGGAAACTCGTTTTAATGATGAAGGATTCGTATTCATTGTACGACCATGTATTCTTTTACGAATGACTTTCCACTAAAGAGTGTTTCAGGCAGGCCTTTTGAAGTGCCTCTATTTTTGTGAGCCTCTTCATAAGCTTTTGACTGCTGCCAATTCATAAAGTCAGCATGCGATTTCCAAAGCGTCAGAACGATGTATGGATCTTGATGAAGCGGGCGGAGAATTCGAATGCCGTTAAATCCAGGCTCACTTTCAACAAGCCCTGCACGGTTTTGAAACCGTTCTTCAAACAGAGCTCTGCCTTCATCTGAAACCGGAATATGGTTCATAACGACGAAACCAGCCCCCGTTAAAGATCCTCTTTGGTTAATAACTTCATACTCATGTTGTTCCGTAAATGGATTTTTTCCGTCTGTTTCAAAAAGAAGAGCGGAATTGGAATCACCTTCTAGCAGGATAGCTTGGTCGTATTTCTCTTGATAGGTCGCTAAATAGTCTGTAGTCCCATATGTAATGTATATTTTCATGCGGATCCCTGCCTTTTTATTAATTTACCTATGTTTTACCCAACCGTTCAGCACATTAAACAGTGTAAGAATGTGGTTACTTGTAATATACTTTCCAACTGAGGGAAAATTATATAAAATGTACTTTTCGACCTAGAATGAAATGAGGGTTGGTTATGGTAAAGAAAAGTCTCATCGCACTCGGTGTATTAATAGGTTCGCTAATCATTGGTTTTTTTGCGTACTTATTTATTATTTTGGCCGGAGATTATGTAATAGATGAAAAAGCTCTTGTTATGGATTCTGCGACACTTCTCGTAACAGAAGATGGAGATAAAATAACAAAGATTTATGATGAGAACCGTGAAATTGTCAGTATAGAAGACATCCCTAAACATGTACAAGAAGCGTTTGTCGCCGTAGAGGATAGCCGTTTTTATAAACATAACGGCATTGATGTTAAAGCGATTTCCCGTGCGATCTATAAGGACATTTTAGCTGGAGGCAAAGTTGAGGGAGGAAGTACAATCACCCAGCAGCTTGCAAAGAACGTCTTTTTATCACACGAGAAGTCGTGGTTTCGAAAGACGAAGGAAGCTGTTATTGCTATAAATCTAGAAAGAAGATATCCAAAAGATAAAATCTTAGAGATGTATTTGAATCAAATCTATTTCGGACATGGAGCGTACGGGATCCAGCTCGCGGCGAAAACGTATTTTAATAAGGATGTAAGTGACTTAACTGTAGCTGAAGGAGCGATGCTTGCCGGACTTCCGAAAGCACCAAATTATTATTCTCCGCTCAAACATCCTAAGGAAGCAAAAGATCGCCGTGATCTTGTTCTTGCATTAATGGAGAAACAAGATTATCTTTCACCTTCAGAAACTGTTAGGGCACAAGGGAAAACGATCGCACTTGATTTTCAGCAAGAAGAACGTAATCCCGCGTATACAACGTATATTGATATGGTAATTAAAGAAGCGAAAGATAAGTACCAGCTTTCTAGAGAAGAACTGAGACAGGGCGGCTACAAAATTGTGGTACCAATGAATCCATCAGCACAAGATGCGGTGTATAAAAGTTTTCAAAACGGCCAGTATTTTGTCGGTACGGGCCAAGAAAAACCTGAAGGCGCGATGGTTCTCATGAATGGTAAAACCGGCGGACTGATTGCCGTTCAAGGCGGACGGAATTATGTAACTGAAGGGCTGAACCGTGTAGAAGTTAATCGTCAGCCAGGCTCTACCTTTAAGCCATTATCTGTTTATGGACCAGCATTGGAATCAGAAAAATACAAACCATATTCTATGCTAAGAGACGAGGAATTAAGCTATAACGGTTATGAACCGAAAAATTATAATGACAGATATGAGGGTGAAGTGTCGATGGTTGATGCCATTTCCCATTCGGTGAATTCATCTGCTGTTTGGCTGTTAAATGAAATCGGAATTTCAGACTCGAAAAATTATTTAGACCAGCTCGGAATGCCGATTGAGGATAAGGGACTTGGAATCGCACTCGGCGGTATTGATCAAGGGGTAAGTCCTCTTCAGATGGTAAAAGGGTATCGTAGTTTTCTACATGAAGGCAAAACGGTAGAACCTTTTGTGATCAGTAAAATTTATAACAATGAAGGCGAGCTGATCGGTAAAGCGAAGCGTGAAGAAGAGAAAGTGTGGAAAAAACAAAACGCGTGGTACATGACCCGCATGCTTCAGCAGGTGGTGAAGAACGGTACGGGATCAGATGGACCTGAAAATATGGAGATTGCAGGTAAAACAGGAACGACAAACTATCCGAACGTTGAAAAAGGAAATAAAGATACATGGTTTGTGGGCTATACTCCTGAAGTCGTTGGTGCGGTTTGGATTGGATATGACCGTACAACGAAAGACGCATACTTGAACAGCGGAAGCGCCCTTCCTACGCTTTTATTTAAACAAGTGATTAATGGAATGCCGTCTCAACAGGGATTATCGTTTAAAAAGCCTGATGGGGTGAAGGACTTAGAGCCTCCGATTGAATTGATAGAGATTGGCGACCTGCGTGCAACGTTTGGAATGGGTGATTATGGAATGCCTTCGGTTAAGCTGAACTGGACACCATCTAAAGATAAGCGGCTGCAGTATAAAGTGTACGCGGTAAACGAAGGAGAGACGACCCTTTTAGATACTTTAAAAGGCAAGGGAGAATACACGGCATCAGGTAAGAACTTGTTTACCCTTCCTGACTTTTACGTAGTACCTTATAACCCTCTGACCAAGCAAGAAGGTAAGCCTTCGAATGTTGTATCAATCTCGCTTTTCCCGGGTTTTGGTGATGAAGATAAAAAAGACGCAAAGCAAAAAGGTAAGCATGGTAAAGGGAAAGAGAAGAAGAAGAAAAAGAAGAATGATTAAAATGTGTAAGATGGCTGTGGTTAGCCATCTTCTTTTTTTACATATATAACGACAAGTCTATTCATCTTTGTGAGCGCTCGGTGAAAGCACACTCTTTGCACTCCAATCACATCAATGAAGAAAATGAACAAATGAACCAAATGCAATATTCTTTTGGATAAGATCCTTAAATAAAAGAGCAAGTAAAAAAGCTAGGCTGTGAGAGCCTAGCTTTTTTACTTCACTCTAGGAAGCTACATCAATCTCCAAAGGGGCTTTTTACTTCAACTGTGAAAGGCACGTTTGCCCCTGTGTAAAGTCCTGCATAAATATAGGATGTTCCGCCTGGTACTACGCCTGATTCATTTGCACCAGCTGTTGCAATACTGCTGATCAGATTAAATGAAGAGTCATAGAAATAAATATCCAGATCGTGTGCGCCACCATCCGGACCCGACACTGTAAAATTGTGAAGCCCGTCGCGGTATTGTTCTGGAAGACTTACTACATATCCATCCACCCCTTGTGAAGCGGGCTCGGGATTTTGAGTGGCAACAAATTCGTTTTGTGTCACACTTCCTGTGGCATTCAAGTCAGCCAAACTTCCGATGCCTGTAGCTGGGTTTCCGGAAAGTATGACACCTTCCGCCTTAAAAGGTTCAGTTACGACTGGAGGCAATGCTGAAACCTTTGACGACCGTTCTGAAAATACCTGAACTTCAGCCACTTGAACATATCCTAATGAGTTATCCTGAGCACTATTAGCGATGAATTTCACGAAATTTGCATTTACCGGTTCTGCCAGCTCAAAGGTTTTATAATGCAGATCAGGTGTTGCAGGCCGAGGTTTGCCTGCTGTAAATGTGCCGTCTTTTACTGTTGTCCAGGTCTTACCGTCTAGTGACGTTTGAACAGTAAAATCTTTTAAAGTTGAGAAACGGGCTTTTGCTATGTCTTTAAACGCACTGACTTGAACACTGGATACAGAAGCTGGTTTGTCTCCAACTAAATCGACGACGAACTCGGATCCAGTAAATCCTTCTTCTTTCGTTTGTGAGGAGAAGACCGTCGCTTCCGTATCATCTAGTGCATTTTTTGCAGGATGTGTATCCGTTTCATCGGTTATAGAAACAAGCTCAGCGCCATTTGCTGCTGAAGCAAGGTTAGGAGAAAGGTTTACATTTAAGGATTCAATCTCGCCGGCGGTAATCGCTACATCTTTAAACGTTGTAGAACCAAAACCTCGAGCTTGGATGGTCACATCATATGTTCCTGAAACCATTGGCAGGCTAAATCCTCCTTTATCGCTTGATGTAGCTACAGGACTTGTGCGTGCTTCATATTGCCCGATGATAATTTTTGCTTCCTTTATCGGTTTGTTGGTTGAAGCATTAATAATCTTTCCTGCAAGCATACCGTTTTGTCCTGAAACAGGATGGTCATAAGCCGGTGAGGGATCTGTGTCATCACCTGATTGTGATTTTGCCGAAGCGCCAAGTCCGCGCTGTGAAAAAGCCTTCCACAGCAAATCATAATGTTCGCCGCCATATCGGTCTTGATCAGCGGCAATTATGGCTGTGCGCATGTCATCCATTGATGGATCCGGTGCTGAGATCGGCATAGCGTCCATTACGATGTGTTCTGCAACTGCTTCACCCTTTTCATTTCCGAGCTCGGCTATTAAGCTTTCTCTTACGTGCCATAGAATGGCTGCCCATATTTCACCATCAGCGTGTACTTCTGGTCCTACGATATCAAAACCGATATCACCAAAATGCAGAGGAGCATCGTCAAGCGCCCAGCTGCGGATACCGCGGTCTGGATTTCCTGTAACATATGCACCAACAACAGGGTCTTTCTGAAGACCGTTCTTCACAAGATAATGCATGCCGAACCAATCACCCCAAGCTTCACCCATTGAGCCTGCCTGATGGCTGTTGAGAGATTCGCCCCCTGCTACATAACGATTGGAAAGGGCATGGCTGTATTCGTGATAGATGATTCCTGCATCAAAATCGCCATCTGTATATTCGCCTTCAAATGCACCTTTAATCGGTTCCCATAAAAACATACCGCTCCAGGCAGGAATTCCATCAGGTAGTGTTAACATATAAGCATTGTCACGGCCGGTATAAGTTGGTTCTCCACCTGAAGCTGCACCTGCTTGTACAAGTCCTAATATTGGGTCGCCGTCCATGCCGCCTTTACCAAAGTTCGCAGCTTGGAGGTTTCCGGCGGATTCTGTCCACCCAAGTTTATAAAAGTAATCGTGGAACAGATTGTGATGGTAGAACAGATTTGTAGAAGCGCTGTCTGCATCTTCTGCATAAGAAGGCGGGAAAATCTGGCCGTGTGTCTCATTCCATGTGTTTTTAAACGCATATTTAAACTTGCCTAGGGGATTCACAGGTCTAACTAGTCCAGCGCCTTCTGGAACGAGGAAGTTGCTCCAGTTTACATAGGTGTCTGCATTATTACCGAGTGTTGTAACCCCTGCGTCATTTGCTGGTAAAAGCCAGCCTTGTGGAGAAGCAGCCGGATCACCTTTAAAGGACTTTAATACCTGGGTTCCGCCAGATGCAGCTCCCGGGTAATTTTCAAAGATCAGCCCTTCAGGATCAAGATTCTGAACGAGAGAGCGTTCAAACAGCGTCTCGCCTGTTACTCCATCTACCACTGCTTCTTTACCTTTGTTCAATTGTTCAATAAATAGTACGCGGTATGCTGGCCTGACTCCATCAGGTGTAACAAAAGATGATTTTTTCACACGCTGAACGGTTGGGAGGGATTCGCCAGCCGCATATTCTTCCCATCCATGCTTTGTACCCGTTAAAGAAGGTGCATAACTTAAGTTCGGTAGATGTTCTTTTACTACAGATAAAAGAGCATCCTTGCTTGATAGTTTGTGTGCTTCATCGAGTTTGGAAGCCCTTGAAGTATTGGAGGCAACGGAGAGGATGCGTCCTTCTTTATTAACGGAAACGATGATTCGCCCTCCATTTGCTGATTCAATTCCAGAGAACGTTTGCTGAAACACAACTGTCTGAAGACCGCTTCCTGGGATTTTGTGATTCTTGATCATTGAAAGAGAATCTGCTTGTTCAGAGGTAAGGCCAAAGACTTGAGCATTGGATTTCAGCCAGTTGCGTGCAATGGTTTCACTATTATAGTTTGAAGGAGAGGTTAAATACCCTTTACTTTTAGTTATAAAAGAAGGTGTGCCGAATGTTGAATTCCAAGAAATTTTTGTGCCTAATCCTGAAGATTGAATCAGTTCATTTGCCGCTTGAATCTGTGTATCTGAGGGCATAACAGCAGGCAAATCTTTTCGGATATCAAAGGCTTCATGCTGATGTTCATCAGCTTTTTTTGAAAGCTCGTTTGATGATAAAGCATTAACGGGGAGGCTGTTACCTCCTAACAGTTGGGAGGCCAGCAGCGTTGAACTAAATACCGTTCCAGCTAAAATTTTTTTATTTAAAGGCATTGCACTCACTCCTTTATTGAATTTTCTGACTATTATTACCGTTATTAAACAATTGAACATAAGTCGAGTCAATGACTTAGCAGAAAGATAGTGCTTTCCCTCATGAAATTTGGACGCAAGTTGTAGGTCTGGCATACAACTAAGGATATAGGCAGGTTAAAAAACCTTCCATTTTGCCAAAATCATGACAATTGAGCTTATTGCCTATACTTTTATTATGAATTCCCTTACAATGTGTATGGATATTGACGTTAAAGGTTTTAAGTTTCAGTGGCTAGGAGATAACAATAGTGCTGCAAGCTTTTGGTCTTGGATAGAAAGGTGTGTACGTTTTGACAATGAATGAAGAGTTTTTAAAAGCGTGTCGTAAGGAGAAAAATTCACATATTCCTGTATGGTACATGAGACAGGCGGGCCGTTCCCAGCCAGAGTACCGTAAATTGAAAGAGAAGTATTCACTATTTGAAATCACACATAGACCAGAGATATGCGCTGGCGTTACGAAGCTCCCTGTAGATCAGCATGGAGTGGATGCTGCCATTCTTTACAAAGATATTATGTCTCCTGTTCCTGCAATTGGCGTGGATGTAGAGATCAAATCAGGAATTGGACCAGTGATTGATAAGCCTGTTCGAACACGTGAAGACGTGGAACGTTTAGGAACGATCAACCCTGAAAAAGACGTACCATATGTTTTGGATACAATTAAGATTTTACGTCAGCAGTTAGAAGTGCCTCTTATTACGTTTGCAGGTGCTCCTTTTACACTTGCGAGCTATATGGTTGAAGGAGGACCTTCACGCGATTATCATAAAACTAAGCAGCTGATGTACTCAGATCCTGAAAGCTGGTTCATGCTGATGGACAAGCTTGGCGATATGACGATTGCATATGCAAAAGCACAAATCGCTGCTGGCGCACAAGCTTTCCAGATTTTCGATTCATGGGTAGGTGCGTTGAATGCACAGGATTACGCAAAATACATCATGCCTGTTATGGATAGAATCTTCTCCGAACTTCGAGGAGAAGGAGTGCCTTTAATTCTTTATGGAACAGGCGCTCGCCATTTAGTAATGGAGTGGAACGAGCTTCCGATTGATGTGATCGGACTCGACTGGAGACTATCACCAAGAGAGGCTCGTCAGATGGGTGTTACGAAGGCGCTTCAAGGAAACTTGGATCCTTCTATTCTATTGGCACCGTGGGAAGTAATTGAAGCACGTACGAAAGAAATTTTGGATGAAGGTATGGAAGAACCAGGATTTATCTTCAATGTGGGTAAGGGTATCTTCCCAGAAGTAAACATTGCGACATTAAAACAACTGACCACCTTTGTCCATGAATATACGTCTAATAAACTAGGGTGATGAAGAGTGAGTAATAAAAAAACAGGAATACTCGTGATGGCGTACGGCACGCCAAGAAGTCTTGATGAAGTAGAGAGCTATTACACACATATAAGACGAGGACGTAAGCCATCTCCTGAACAGCTCCAAGAACTAACTGAACGATACGAGCAGATCGGCGGGATTTCACCGCTTGCTAAGATTACAGAAGAGCAAGCTCAGAGAATTGAAGAAGAAGTGAACCGCCGCTTTTCTGACCGCGAGTTTAAGAGCTATCTTGGATTGAAGCATATTGATCCATTTATTGAAGATGCTGTGCACCAGATGAAAGAAGATGGTGTTGAAGAAGCAGTGACTTTAGTTCTTGCTCCTCACTATTCAACGTTCAGTGTAAAGTCATACAACGGACGTGCGGTAGAAGAGTCTGCGAAAATTGGCGGTCCGTCATTTGTAACCATTGATAGCTGGTATGACGAACCAAAATATGTTCAATATTGGGCAGACGGCATTAAACAAACGTTTAATACAATTCCTGAAAATGAGCATGACAAAACTGTTGTGATCTTCTCTGCTCATAGTCTTCCAGAAAAGATTCTTCAAATGGGAGATCCGTATCCGGCGCAGCTTCAGGAAACAGCTGATCTCATTGCGAAAGAAGCGGATGTTCCTCACTATACGATCGGTTGGCAGAGTGCGGGGAACACACCTGAACCGTGGATCGGACCAGACGTTCAGGATTTAACGAGAGATCTTTTTAACGAGCATGGCTATAAGCATTTTATCTATTGTCCAGTAGGTTTTGTTGCTGATCATTTAGAAGTTTTATATGACAATGACTATGAGTGTAAAGTAGTCACGGATGAGTTAGGAGTTAACTATTATCGCCCTGAAATGCCGAACGCAAAGCTTAAGTTTATCGATTGTTTGGCAACGGTAATTGAAAACGCACTAGCAAAAGAAAGAATGTGACAGATATGAGCGAGCGAAAGCACGTTATTATATTGGGCGGCGGCATAACAGGTTTAGCCGCTGCCTTTTATGTTCAGAAATATGCTAATGAAACAGGGAAGCCATTAACCTTTACTTTACTTGAAGGAAGCGAACGTCTTGGCGGAAAAATCGATACGATTAGAGAAGATGGCTATGTTCTAGAACGCGGTCCGGATTCTTATCTTGCTAGAAAAACAGTTATGACAGATCTCATTAATGATGTGGGTCTAGCTGATGAACTTGTGTCGAACGAAACAGGTCAGGCGTACATTTTGCATAACATGAAGCTTCATCCGATTCCAGAAGGAGCTGTGATGGGGATTCCGACAAAAGTAATGCCATTTGCGTTTACACCGCTTTTTTCCGCAGCAGGAAAAGCAAGAGCGGGATTAGATCTTGTCCTGCCTAAACGAAGTGATGCAGATTGTGATATTTCAGTGGGGCATTTCTTCAGACGACGCCTTGGTGATGAAGTGGTTGACCGTCTGATTGAACCTTTATTATCAGGCATCTATGCTGGACGAATTGACCGCCTCAGTTTGCAATCTACTTTTCCGCAATTCGTGGAAACAGAAAAGAAGCATAGAAGTTTGATTTTAGGTATGAAAAAGTCTCAGCCTAAGATTCAGAAAACATCAGTTCCACAAAAGAAAAAAGGTGCTTTTTTAACGCTTAAAGGCGGATTGTCATCATTCATAGAAGCTCTGTCAAAAACCTTGCCTCAAGATCGCATTAAAACAGGAGCTAACGTGCAGAATGTTGTGCGTCTAAAAGATGGAACGTATTCAGTGCAGTTAGAAGACGGTTCATCGGTTATCGGTGATCATGTAATTGTGACAACTCCTTATGGAATCACAAAAAAAATATTTGATGAATCTCTTTTCCCAGCACGTTTTCATGATACAAAGCCTACTTCTGTTGCGACGGTCGCGATGAGTTTTAATGAGGAAGATGTGGACTTCTCCTTAGATGGTACAGGTTTTGTTATTGCTAAAAGTGAAAAGACTTCTATTACCGCTTGTACGTGGACGAGCAGGAAGTGGCCGCATACGACACCTCAAGGCAGTGTAGTACTTCGCTGTTATGTAGGCCGAGCCGAAGATCAGGATATTGTTCACGAAACAGATGAAGTTATTTTAGAAAAAGTATTGAATGACTTGAAAAAGATTATGGGTGTTGATGCGCGTCCGAAGTTTTATCACGTTTCCAGAATGATTGATTCAATGCCGCAATATGAGGTTGGACATAAAGACTACGTAAAAACGCTGCGCAGCACGTTTAACGAAAAGCTTCCTGGTGTGAAACTAGCGGGAGCACCGTACGATGGTGTCGGCCTGCCAGACTGTGTGAACTCGGCTAAAATGGCTGTGGAATCTCTTTTCAAGGGGTAAGGTTGTATGTTCTTAACAGCTTATTTCTTTGAGATTGCAGATCCTTTCTTTAAATGCAAAAAATAAATAAAGGCTCTTTTCTTATGGCTTATCGCTTTTAAGAATGTTTTCTTTTCTTCATAAGCAAGTTGATTGTAGCGTAAGGTGTGAGACTCCTGCGGGACAGGCGGGCAGTCCGAAAAGTGGAAGTGGCTCGTTCAGCCCCGACAAGCAAAAGGTGAATGGATTGGAAGGCGCACTTTGCCTTCTGAGCCATTTAGCTTTTGATCTCGAGGGGCTAGCCACTGCAACTGGACAGGTGAGACACTTAAGAGTGAAACGTACGAAAGTGGCTCACCGCCTGCCCCGCGGAAAGCGAAGCACCTGGAGCGAAAATCAACTTACTTTCAAAATCATCATTGTATGTAAACAATTTAAATTAATAAAGAATTAAACGACAAATGGATATGTTTGTCGTTTTTTATATTTTCTTGTAGAATGTTTCTGCTATACTGAAGAAAGAAAAAAGGGAAGGGGAGCATTATGCAGGCATTTATTGAACCGTTATTTGTGAATATTGCAATCATTTTCTCCTTTACACACCTTCTGAATATGTTCTTTCCCCTTCATCCTGGTGTTATTCCAAGTTATAAAAACCAAGTGATTTTTGGTTTGATCAGTGGAGCAGGAGCACTGGTTTGTATGCTGTTTCCTATTGAAACTCTGCAAGATTCATATTTTGATCTAAGAAATGTACCGATTATGATTGTGACACTTTATGTAGGCTGGCTCCCGGGGGCAATTTGTTCATTGATTGTACTTGTGGCTAGAATCGTTATGGGCGGGGATCTTGTATGGCTTGGAGTTGTATTAATATTCTTGGCCTATGTCATCTGTTTGATCTATCATGGATTTTTTGATCAAGACAAACGAAGATGGATTTCTGCGATGTATATTGCTATTGTTTATACGTTGTTTTATATGTTGTTCATCCACACTTATTTAGATTTTCTGACGATCGATTTTTATTTGGTCTATTTCTCAAGTTTTCTGATCGCATTCTTTTCTTGTATCTTTTTAATTGAAAGACTGGTTAAGATCAATATGCAGTTAAAAGAAACAGTTTATTTAGATAAACTTGCCGTTGCAGGACAGATGGCTGCTGCGATTGCACATGAAGTAAGAAATCCAATGACAACAATCAGAGGGATGATTCAGTTTCTCGGGAGCACAACGACAGATGCTAAACTAAAAGAACATTCTCCTCTTTTGATTGAAGAGCTGGACAGAACGAACAAGATTATCACCGATTATTTGTCTATGGTTAAACCTGATGTTCCAAAGCTTGAAAGAATTACGCTTGAAAAGGTTTTAAAGGATGTTATATCACTTACGGCCCCATACGGTTCGATTAATAATGTGGAACTAACAGCCAGTGAGATCGGCGACTACAAAGTTTGTATTGATGAACCGAAGCTGAAGCAAGGCTTAATCAATATTATAAAAAACGGTGTTGAAGCGATTGAAGAGGGTGGTACGATTCATCTCTATCCTTATAAAGTTACAAAAAAGAATATTACGATTGCGATTGAAGACAATGGTAAAGGTATGACAGAAGAGGAACTTGAACAGATCGGACTCCCTTTTTACACGACAAAAGCAAAAGGTACCGGTCTTGGCATGATGGTAACGTACAAATTGATTCAAGATATGGGTGGCAAACTTCGCTATGAAAGTGCACTTAACGAAGGAACGCGTGTACTGTTAACATTGCCGCTATGTATGAAATCAAGTTCATTGGTTGATGAGGGGGTAGAATAAATGGATCGAAGAAAAAGTATATTAGATGCAGCAGAGCGCTCTTTTTCTATGTTTGGTTACAAAGCAAGTACGGTAGACCAGATCGCGAAGATTGCTAACGTTGGAAAAGGAACAATCTATACTTTTTTCTCTAATAAAGAAGAACTGTTTTCTGAAATTATTACGAACTTGGTAAAAGAAACAAAATTGGCGGCATCTGCTGCAATTAAAGAAGAACGCCCCTTTTATGAAAATCTGCACAATGCTCTTTATGAAGTAATCGAGTTTCGAAAAACGCATCAGTTAGCCGTTAAACTTTCACAAGAAGTTAAAGAGTTAAATACATCGCCCGTAACAGAAGCCCTGCAAAGGATAGAAAAGGCTGTGTTAAGTTTTGTTAAAAAGGAACTCGATAAAGCGGTCGAAAAAGGTGAGATAAAAGAGTGTCCGACAGATATTGTGGCATTTATGATGGTAAAACTTTATATCGCTCTCATTTTTGATTGGGAGCGTGATAATGAGGCTCTTCATAAGGAGAAAATGCTAGAAGTACTTGAGATGTTTGTGATGGATGGATTAAGAAAGTCCTAGTGTTGCATAAGCAGATGAAACGTGATATATTTACTCGTGACCAAATTTCAATTCCGGTCATTTTTCTAAAAGCGGAACGTAAGAGTTCTCTTTTTTTGAAGTAAAATGACCATATGACTGATATAGTCATTTAGTATTTAGGAGGAGTGAAAAATAGTGCTAAAAAGTATCGGAGCTCAATTTAGAGCGGTGTTTTCGAACAGAAAAATCGCAGTACCTGTCTTAGCCGTTCTTTTTATACCTGTGTTATACAGCGGAATGTTTCTATGGGCGTTCTGGGATCCATATGACAAGATGGAAGATCTGCCTGTTGCCGTAGTCAATCAGGATGAGGGGTATGAATATAACGGAGAAAACTTAGCTGTTGGAGATGAGTTTGTTAAAAAGCTGAAAGAGAATCCTCAGTTTAAGTGGAAATTCGTAAGTGAAGAAAAAGCAAAACAAGGACTCGAACATAATGATTATTACATGATGATCGAGATACCAGAAAACTTTTCTGAAGAAGCAACATCATTATCAGGCAGTTCGAATAAAAAGCCTGAAATTATCTATACACCGAACGCAGGATTTAACTTTCTAGCAGCGCAAATTGGTGGAACTGCCGTTGATAAGATGAAAGAAAGCTTATCCAACGAACTCACCAAAACATATGCTGAGGTGATGTTTGATCAAGTCGAGCAGTTAGCCGGCGGTTTAGAGGAAGCTGCAGACGGTTCGAATCAAATAACTGATGGTCTGAAGAAAGCTTCGTCTGGAAGCGGCGAACTTGCAGCGGGTATGGAAGAGAAAACACCAAAGATCAATGAACTTAAAAATGGTGCAGCGACTTTTCAATCAAAAATGACTGAGTTTGATAACGGAGTAGATAAACTTTTAGCTGCTCATAAACAGCTTGCAGCAGGTCAAGGTCAGCTGAGTAATGGCGCACAAGCTTTAAAGAGTGGACTTAGTCAGGCGACTGCAGGATCTGAAAAAATCAAGGACGGCAGTCTTGCATTGCAAGGCGGTGCCGCTAAATTTTCGAATGGCGCGAGTACGCTTGCGGGTTCTGTGAACGAATGGAATGCAGGCGCGCAAAAAGCCACAGCAGGATCAAAACAACTAGAACAACAAATTAAAGCATTGATTCAAAACCAAGAAAACATGTCAGATGAACAGGTTGCTGCTTCTTTAAAACAGCTTGCAGCGGCAAGCAATGAAATTAATAAAGGATTAGATGGTCTAACCGCAGCAACAGGCAAGATTGCTGGAGGTGCTAACGAACTTTCAGCAGGTGCTAAAAAACTGAGTGATTCACAAACAGCTGTGGCACAAGGAGCAGATCAGCTTCATATCGGGCAGCTTAAATTGGTTGGTGGAGTTGATCAGCTTGCGAGCGGTCAAGCAAAAGTAAATGAAGGCACTCAAACATTTCAATCCAAGCTAGGAGAATTAGCTTCTGGTTCACAACAGTTGTTGGCTGCCAGCGGAAAGATTGCAGATGGAACGTCAACGGTTTCATCGGGATGGCAAGAGGTTACAGGTCACGTGAAAGAGATTCACAACGGTGAACAAAAACTTCTTGATGGAAGCGGCAAGCTATCGTCTTCACTTAGTGAAGCAGCAGACAAAACTGGAGAACTTGACCCAGACAGTGAAATGTTTGAAAGAATTGCAAACCCTGTATCTGTAAAAACAAAAACCTTCTCTGATGTTCCTAACTATGGAACAGGTTTTGCTCCATATTTCTTATCGCTAGGGCTTTTCGTAGGGGCATTGTTAATGTCGATCGTATTCCCATTACGTGATAAAGCAGGAGAACCGCGTTCAGGATTCAGCTGGTTCGCTGGTAAGTTTACTTTCTTAGCAGTAGTGGGTGTTGTTCAAGCACTCATTGCCGATGCTGTATTGTTATACGGACTGGACATTGAAGTAAGTAACTTAGGAGCATTTTTCGGACTTAGTATCATTACTAGTTTGACGTTCTTAGCTCTCGTACAATTGCTAGTTACTGTACTAGGTGACCCAGGACGATTTGTAGCGATCATTATCTTGATTCTTCAACTTACAACGAGCGCAGGAACATTCCCGCTTGAACTGATTCCGAACGGTCTTCAAGGCTTTAACATTTGGCTTCCAATGACATATTCGGTTGCAGGCTTTAAAGCGGTGATCTCAAGTGGAGATATGAGCAGCTTCATCTTCAACCTATGGGTTCTAGTAGGGTTTATGGCACTTTGTATGGTTGGAACATGGATCTACTTTGCAAAACAGATTAGAAAAAAGGACGACACGGAAGAAGTAGCAGCAGCATAAATAGTATGAGAACACCTGAAGGGATTGGTATCCTTCAGGTGTTTTTTTGTGCTCGTCCAGCAGCTGATAAGCACGGTGGACGAGCGATTCCAGACTTTTATGAGCGATTCCAGACTTTTATGAGCGATTCCAGACTTTTATGAGCGATTCCAGACTTTTACGAGCGATTCCCAAGAATAAGAATTAAGGTTTGCCAAAGCGCTATTCTCCCCAACGGAAATACTAAACTGCTACTAAACTTTAAACTGATACTTTAAAAAGACGTTTTCAAGTTAGCAAGCAAGGGAAAGATAATAATTGGACATTCTAATGGATGCAGCTTATTTTACATATGACATAAAGGAGAGAAACACACTTGATTACTTTCAAAAACGTAGGGAAAACGTTCCCTGACGGTTTTGAGGCCTTGAAAAACATCGACTTTCAAATTAAACAAGGGGAGTTAGTCGCGTTAATTGGGCCTAGTGGTTGTGGTAAAACAACAACCATGAGAATGATAAACCGTTTAATCGAGCCATCAAAAGGAACGATTATAATTGATGGAGAAGATATTGCAAACCGAAACCCCGTTGAGCTGAGAAGGAATATTGGATACGTGATCCAGCAGATTGGGCTTCTGCCTCACATGACGATTGAAGACAACATTTCGCTTGTCCCGCGTTTAAAAGGGTGGGAAAAAGAAAAATATGATGGCAGAGTAGATGAATTGCTTGATTTAGTAGGCTTAGATCCTAAGACTTTCAGAAAACGTTATCCTTCTGAGCTAAGCGGCGGTCAACAGCAGCGTATCGGCGTTATTCGTGCTCTAGCTGCTGAGCCCCCAATCATCTTAATGGATGAACCATTCTCAGCGCTTGATCCGATCAGCCGTGAACAGCTGCAAGAGGAGCTTGTTAAGCTGCAGGATAAGATTAAGAAAACAATCGTATTCGTAACACACGATATGGATGAGGCTATTAAGATTGCTGACAGAATCGCAATTTTAAATAAAGGTGAGATCATTCAATTTGATACACCAGAAAGAATATTGCGTTATCCTGCAAACGACTTTGTTAAAGGGTTTATTGGAGAAAATCGATTGTCTGCAGAAGATGCATCAATGCCTGAAGCCGTGGATTTAATGAGACCGAATCCGGTTACTGCAAGAGTAACAAGAGGGCTCGCAGAAGCATTAAAGATGATGAAACGATATGGTGTAGACAGTCTTTTGATTACAGATCAGCAAAATAAACTTCTTGGGATTACGACGCTAGAGAAAATTGAGCAGCATTTTCCTGAAGAAGAAAAAACAGTCGGCGACCTTATGGATAAAGATATCATTTCGGTTGATGTATCTGCCACATACACTGAAGTCGCTGAGATTTTCGCAACGAACGGTGTCCACATGATTCCAGTATTAGAAAATGAAAAGCTAGTGGGATTGATTACGAGAGCTTCAATGATGCGTGGACTTGCTGGCCTGAACATTTCCGCACAAAAACCTGTCGAGGGAGGTGCGGGAATTGAATAATTTCTTTGTAACCATGAAAGATACATTCATCAACAGATGGCCTGAAATTTTAACAGGACTTCAGCAGCACTTATTTTTATCGCTCGTATCGATTCTTATCGCTGCAGCAATTGCAGTCCCGCTGGGGATATTTATTTCAAGACGCAAGCGTGTAGCTGAACCAGTTATCGGAGTTACAGCAATCTTTCAAACGATACCGAGTTTAGCACTATTCGGATTTTTGCTCCCTGTATTCGGAATCGGCAGCACGACGGCAATTATTGCTCTAACGGTTTACGCACTACTGCCAATTTTAAGAAACACATACACAGGGATTACGGGTGTTGATAAATCTGCCGTTGAAGCAGGTAAAGGGATGGGGATGACGAATTCTCAGATTTTACGCATGATTGAACTTCCGCTCGCTTTGCCTATTATCATGGCAGGTCTAAGAACGGCAACAGTATTGACGATTGGTGTTGCTACACTAGCAGCGTTTATTGGAGCTGGTGGACTTGGAGATCTCATCTACAGAGGGCTTTCCACGACACGAAATGAGCTTGTATTAGCAGGAGCTATTCCAGCAGCTTTACTTGCTATTGTATTTGACTTTATCCTTCGACGGATTGAATTAGCAACAGAGCCAAAGGCATCAAAGAAGCGCGGTTCATGGAAACTGCCTGTACTTCTTGGTGTGCCCATCGCGGCGCTTGTTCTTTTCTTTGCACTGCGCGGTGGTGATGAGGATGCTATCGTGATCACAGGTAAGAAGTGGACAGAGCAATATATCCTTCCTTATTTGATTTCTGAATATGTGAAAGATAAGACAGACTATCCTGTCGTTGTTAAAGAAGCAATCGGTGAAACGCCAATCTTAACGGAAGCGATTAAGAAAGGTGACATCGATCTATACGTAGAGTATACGGGTACAGGTTATTTAACGATTTTAAAAGAAAAATATGATCCTAGCATGACGCCTGACGAGATTTATGAGGTTGTAAAAAAAGGTTATGCAAAGGAATACAACTTGAAATGGACAAAGCCACTTGGTTTTGAGAACACGTATGCTGTAGCACTGAATCCTAAGACGGCGAAACAGGTAAATGTTAAAACAATTTCTGAATTAGCACCAAAGTCGAATCAGCTTTCTTTTGGAGGTCCAACTGAGTTTTTCGAACGTGAAGATGGCTACACGCCATTTGTAAAAACATACGGTTTGAACTTCCAAACGAAAAAGAGCTTAGATCCGAACTTAATGTACTCTGCTGTAAAAGAAGGAAAAGTGGATGTCATTCCGGCTTATACGACAGATGGAAGAATCGTCCGCTTTAACTTAAAGACGTTGGAAGACGATAAAAAATTCTTCCCGCCTTATTATGCGGTTCCTATTGTAAGAGAGGATACACTGAAGGAATATCCTAAGCTTGAAGGCGTACTTAATGAGCTTGAAGGAAAGATATCAGAAAAAGACATGGCAGAAATGAACGCAAAAGTAGATCTTGATAAAGAAGATCCGCGTAAAGTAGCCCAAGACTTCCTGAAAAGCAAAGGATTAATTAAATAAAGTGGAAAACTGGACTCTTTAGGGGGTCCAGTTTTTTGTGGTATATGGAATGAAGTCAAAGCTCGGGGTGATTAAGTCCAAATACTAACTAATTAAGTCTAAACATCAACCAATTAAGTCTAAAATCAAAAATAAAGGCCATTCGACATTTTGGCTATAAGAACCTTACGTCCGAACAGACTGCAAAATAAAAGCCAGCCCACCTAAAAACCAGTGAGCCGGCTTCCAACTATAGTACTTTACTCAAAAATGACTTCGTACGTTCATGCTGGGCATTGCCGAACAACTCCGACGGAACGTTCTCCTCGACGATATAACCGCCATCCATAAAAATCACTCGGTCACCGACTTCGCGGGCAAAGCCCATCTCATGTGTTACAACGATCATCGTCATGCCTTCACGAGCGAGGTCTTTCATAACCTCCAGCACTTCACCAACCATTTCAGGATCTAAAGCGGATGTTGGTTCATCAAACAGCATGATTTTTGGATCCATCGCAAGTGCACGTGCAATGGCAACACGCTGTTTTTGGCCGCCGCTCAGCTGTGAGGGATATGCGTTTGCTTTGTCTTGGAGTCCAACTTTAGCAAGCAGTTTTAATGCCTTGTCTCGTGCTGCTTCTTTATTTGCATTCTTCACTTTAAGTGGTGCAAGCGTTACGTTTTCAAGAACCGTTTTGTGAGGAAAGAGATTAAATTGCTGAAACACCATTCCTACATCTTCACGGATTTTATTAATGTTTGTTTTCGGGTCGGTAATGTCTGTTCCGTTAACCAGCACCTGTCCACCAGTAATGTCTTCGAGTTTATTGATGCAGCGGAGAAATGTACTTTTACCTGAGCCAGAAGGGCCGATCACGCAAACAACTTCTTGTGGTTTAATTTCTGCATTGATGTCCTTAAGTACCTCAAGATCACCGAAGGACTTTTTTAAATTTTTTACTTTAATCATGGTCCGGCTCCTTTCAAAGATCAACAAAATGTGTATGTATTTTATCATAAGTTCGTTTGAATCGGTGTATCTCCTGCTTTATTTGAAATCTTTAAATGCAAAACTTTCTGAAAAAAAGGATTGACCTGTGAATATTCAGTGAACTATACTCGGATTATGAAAACGATTTCATGAATTCGATTCCACAATTGTTTTAAGAGGAGAATCTGATGGCAACCATTCAAGATGTGGCGAAAAAGGCAGGATTATCCCGCACGACCGTTTCTAGGGTGATTAATGAACATCCTTATGTGACGGAGGAGAAAAAACGGCTTGTAACACAAGCGATGCAAGAACTGAATTACGTGCCAAATTCATCGGCAAGAAGGTTGAGGAGGCAACAGACAGAAACAATCGCTGTCTATGTTCCTCGAATCACGAACCCATTTTTCAGTCACCTTGTTGAAGTGATGGAGAAGGAAGCAGCCAAAAAAGGGTATCAGCTTATTTTGTGCCAAACCCGTTACAAAAAGGAACAGGAGCGTAACTTCTTAGAGCTTTTAAAAACGAAGCAAGTAGACGGTCTGATCTTAACTTCTATTGAGAACGATTGGAGTGAGTTCGAACCCTATTTATCGTTCGGTCCAATCGTTGTATGCAATGAGTATTCGGACACGGCTCAAGTACCTTCTGTGTACTTAAATCAGATCGAAGGAAGCTACTTAGGAACAAAGCATTTGATCGATCAAGGCTACACCAAAATTGGTTATTGTACGGGTAACCACAAAAGCTCCAGAATTTCGAAGGACAGAAAGATCGGTTTCTTGCAAGCTCTTGATGACGCTGGCATCGCGATGAGGGAAGAGTGGTTCTTTTACAATGCGTATAGTGTTCAAGACGGTTTTGCTGCATTTAAAGAATTGAGTAAGCTGGATGATCCACCGCATGCTGTTTTTACGGGCAGTGATGAAGTGGCAGCGGGTATTGCAAAAGCCGCATACGATGCAGGCTGGAAAGTACCCGAAGATCTAGCTATAATCGGTTTTGATAATCAGCCTTTAGCCGAACTTATGGATTTGACGACGATCGAACAGCCGATTGATACCATCGCCCGTCAGGCGATGAATTTGATGGTTGAAGCCATTCAAGCGAAAAAACCACTGAGACGTAAAGAAGTGATTCTGCCTTTTCAATTAATTAAGCGGTCCTCAACTTAAAATTTTTTTCGATGAAATGTAATCGTTTACAAAACAGGAGATTTGGGGGAAATACAATGAAAAAGCTTAAGAAAATCTCAAAAGTAATTTCTACTTCACTAGCGCTGTCACTTGTACTTGCAGCTTGTTCGGATAAAGAAGAAGGCAGCAGCAACAATAACTCCGGCGGCGATAAAGACGAAAAAGTAACAATCGTTTATGCACGTGGTAAGGATGATACACAAGGGACAACAGCAATGGTGGAAGCTTTTGAAAAGAAATACCCTAACATTGACGTGAAGTTTAAAGAAATGCCTGCAGATACAGGAAAACAGCATGATGCTTATGTAACGGCATTCAACGCAAATTCTGATGAGATCGATGTTATTGATCTAGACGTTATCTGGCCGGCTGAATTTGCACAAGCAGGATTCTTGATGCCGCTTGACCGTTTTATGGAAAAAGACGGAATCAATCCAGACGATTATAACCAAGGAGCAATCAGTGCTGCTAAATTTAAAGGCAAGCAATGGGCGCTGCCTAAATTTATTGATGCAGGTATGCTTTTCTACCGCACTGACTTAGTTGACGAAGGTTCAGTTCCGAAAACGTGGGATGAGCTTTTAGCAAAAGCGAAAGAAACGAAAGGCCAAGGCGGAACTCAGTTCGGCTACTTGATGCAAGCGAAGCAATATGAAGGCCTTGTATGTAATGCGGTTGAATTTATCGCATCATACGGTGGAGAAATCATCGACGAAAACGGTGAAGTAAAAGTAGACTCACCAGAAGCGATCAAAGGGATCTCTAAACTAGTCGAAGTTGTAAACTCTGATGTTGTACCGCAAAACATCACAACGTTTGCTGAGCCTGAGTCTCATACAGCATTCATTAATGGACAAGCTGGTCTGATCCGTAACTGGCCGTACCAATTCGCACTAGCAAACGATGAGAAGCAATCTAAAATCGTAGGTAAAGTAGGAGTAGCTCCACTTCCAGCTGGTGATGCAGGTTCTGCAGCAGCACTTGGCGGCTGGATGGCTGGTATCAACAAAAACACGAAACACCCAGAAGAAGCTTGGAAGTTCTTGAGCTTCATGGCTGGTAAAGAAGGACAGAAGATCGACGCGATCAAAGGCGGACATGCTCCAACGATTCTTTCACTGTATGAAGATCAAGAGATTTTAGATGCAAACCCTTACTACAAAGATGAAGGATTTGTAAAAGCTCTTGAAGCAGCAGTATCTCGTCCGGTAGCACCAAACTACCCAGAGATCTCTGACATCATCCAAGTTCAAGTTTCTCAGGCTGTAGCGAAAAAGATCACACCTGAACAAGCAGCGAAGAACATGCAAAAAGAGATTTCAGAAAAGCTTGTAAAGTAAGGAAAGTAAATGAATCGGGGGTATGCCTTTCTGTAGGAAAGGCTCCCCTTATCTTTATAACTGGTATCGATTCCACAAAGAGTGAAATGGATGGACGTTACAGCGCCCGTCCGTCGATTGCATTCGAATAGTAAGGAGCTGACACTTTTGAAACCAGATTTAATGCCTAACAACCAAAAGCCTATCGCACCGAAGACAAAGCCTCAGAAGAAGAAAAAACGCTCTGACCGTTCCATCGGCTATATGCTGATCGCACCATCTATGATTTTAATTTTAATTATTGCGATATGGCCCGTTTTTCAATCTTTTTATTACAGTATGTTTGATTTGCGGCTGAATAATCCAGCCAAATCCGAAGCCTATGTTTCTTATAAAGTGAACTTGCAGACTTATTTGGATAACTATCCATTTTTGATTAGTACGTTAGAAGATGAGATGGATACAGCCTCTGGCAAAACAAAGTCAGAGCTTGAGAAAATAAAAGCAAATCTAGAAAAAGTGGATGCTGAATTAATAGCAGACAGTGAGCTTAAGAGTAAATATGATCAGGTAGACGAGAAGCTAACGGTAATGGAACCGATCAGCGAAGAGCTTGCGGTTTCAGATTTGAATAAAGAAGTGGCTTTAGACCTTGAGAAGGCTGTTAATGATTCAACAGACTCGATTCGAGATTTAAAGGGTGAACTGAAAAATTCTGAAGACTTGATCGGTTTATCTTCATCATTAGAAGACTCTGTGATTACGCCTAACTTTATCGGTTTGAAGCACTACAAAGAAAATTTAACAGATAGCCGTATGTGGAAGGCGATCCAAAATACGACCGTCTTTACGCTAATCTCAGTTTTTGCAGAGCTCGTTATTGGATTAGCTATTGCACTGCTTATCAACAAGGCTTTCTTTGGCAGAGGTTTAGTTCGTGCGACGATTCTCATTCCTTGGGCGATCCCGACAGCCGTTTCAGCCTTCATGTGGAAGTACTTATATGACGGACAGAACGGAATTGTGGCAAAAACCTTTGCTGAGATCGGGCTGTTTGATCAAATGACAGATATGCTGACAACCAGCACTGGCGCTATGTTTGCCGTAATATTCGCAGACGTATGGAAAACGACACCTTATATGGCCCTCTTGCTATTAGCAGGGCTGCAGACGATACCGAGTTCTTTGTATGAAGCAGCAGCGATTGATGGCGCGAGTAAGTGGAAGCAGTTTTTAAAGATCACGCTGCCTTTATTAAAATCAAGCATTCTAGTCGCATTGTTATTCCGTACACTGGATGCATTCCGAGTATTCGACTTAATCTATGTTTTAACTGGAGGGGGGCCAGCCAACTCTACGGAAACCATCTCCATACTTGCTTATAAAGTGATGTTCGCACAAACGAATTTTGGTGAAGGTTCGGCGCTCTCGGTTATCGTGTTTGTCTGTGTGGCGATCATCTCTATGATCTACATTAAGTTCTTAGGCCGCGACCTTTTGAATGATAAATAAAAACGGAACAGATAAAGGAGTGAATAGGAAATGAACAAAAAAGCAGGCCCAATGTTTTACGTATTTCTAGCATTGTTTGTCTTCCTTGTCATGTTTCCGTTTTTATGGGTACTGGCAAGTTCGATTAAACCGGTTGCCGAGTTGTTTGGTGATCGTGCGTTCATCCCGTTTACAGATAATATGACGCTTGAAAACTACGAATCGGTATTTGTAAACTATCCATTCTTAAAGTATTTATGGAACAGCTTGGTCGTCTCCACGATTACAACGGTTTACGCTGTTCTTGTAGCGAGCTTTGCGGCTTATGCGATTGCACGTTTAAACTTTAAAGGAAAAACAGTCATTCTTGGATTGGTGCTGTCTGTATCGATGTTTCCGCAGATCGCGACCATTTCGCCGATCTATATCGTATTGAAAAACCTTGGTTTAACAAACAGCTACCTTGGTTTGATCATTCCGTATACGACGTTTACACTGCCATTGTCCATCTGGCTTCTTGTTACGTTCTTCCGCAAGATTCCGTTTGATCTTGAGGAAGCAGCGAAGATCGATGGAGCGTCACTAATGCAAACCTACTGGCGTGTTATTCTGCCGCTAGCGCTTCCGGGGATTTTTACAACAGCGATTCTTGTATTTATCTCAGCATGGAACGAGTTTCTGTTTGCGTTAACGATTAATACAGATGATGAGTTTAAAACAGTTCCGGTTGGGATCGCAATGTTTGAAGGACAGTTTACGATTCCTTGGGGAGAGGTTACAGCAGCGACCGTTATCGTAACCGTTCCTCTCGTCATCATGGTTCTTCTGTTCCAGCGCAGAATTGTATCAGGACTAACTTCAGGCGCTGTAAAAGAATAGTTTGTAATGTGAGCCCTTGCTTAAATAGCGAGGGCTTTTGTTTGTGAATTATATCAGCTGTGACAGTAGCTGATTTCCGTTTCAGATGCTCGCTTTCCGCGGGGCAGGCGGTGAGGCACATTCGTAATGTTTCACTTTAAGTGTCTCACCCGCCAGCCTGTCCCGCAGGAGTCTCGCATCTTACACTTCAATCAACTTATCAAAGAAGAGAATGGAACAACATCCTTAAAACAACAATCTTTATTAGTAATCTTAGGTATAAAAATATTTATAATAAATGCTATATTTTCTAATTTGTATTATTGAAAATCAGGGTATACAATAAGTTTTGTTAGTTAAGCAACTTACTTTAATTTAGGAGGAATTATACAATGTCTAAACATATATTAATGGTCGTTACTACGGCTGATAACATGAACAATGAACACTCAACAGGGCTTTGGCTTTCTGAGTTTGGTGAAGCGTATGTGGAGTTCGCTAATGCGGGTTACACAATTACGGTAGCAAGCCCTAAAGGGGGAAAAGCTCCAGTAGATGACCGCAGCCTTGAAGGTGAAGTGCCTCAAGAGATTTTAGATACAGCAAAATATCTTGAAAACACAGTAAAACTAGATGAGATTAAAGACGTTGATGGATTTGACGCAATCTTCTTGCCAGGTGGTCATGGAACAATGTTTGACCTTCCAGAGAATACAAAACTTCAAGAAGTGATTCGTGATCTATATGAGCAAAACAAAGTAGTTGCAGCAGTATGCCATGGTCCAGCTGGATTAGTAGGTGTTAAACTTTCTGATGGCAAACCATTGGTAGCAGGAAAGACAGTTACTGCGTTCACAGATGCAGAAGAAGTTGCAACGACACTTGATCAATACATGCCGTTCTTATTAGAAACGCGCATGCGTGAACTTGGTGCTGAGTTTGTAGCCGCTGAAAACTGGGCAAACCATGTGCAAGTGGATGGAAACTTAATTACTGGTCAAAATCCGCAATCTACAATATCTGTTGCGAAAGAAGTTCTTAAGCAGCTAGCATAAATGTGAATTCCTGCAACCCTTTATAGAGAGAATAAGGTTTGCAGGCTTTATTTATTGAGAACGAAAATTTGAGAGGGGAATAGATAATGAAAGCATTACTTTTAAAAGACAAGAATCAATGGAAAGAAATGAAGATAGATGATATTGAAACACCAACTGCCGGTAAAGGGGAAGTTGTCGTAAAAATCCATGCTGCGGGATTAAACCCTGTTGATTATAAAACAGCAACTGGCGGTAACCCAAACTGGACATATCCTCACATTTTAGGGCTTGATGCTGCAGGTACCATTCATGAGATTGGAGAAGGTGTTACGGACTGGAAGATTGGAGACCGCGTTGTGTACCACGGAGATTTTAACAAAAAAGGTGCATATGCTGAATTTGGGGTTACAACAGCACATACGATTTCCCGTATTCCCGATTCTCTTTCTTTTGAAGATGCAGCGGCGCTTCCTACTGCAGGATACACAGCTTATCAAGCACTCTTTAGAAAACTGCCAATGTCTGCAATCGATACGATCTTGATTCATGCAGGTGCAGGTGGTGTTGGAGGATTTGCGATTCAACTTGCGAAGAATGCTGGAAAAACGGTTATCTCTACTGCTTCTTCACACAACCATGAGTATGTTCGTTCACTTGGAGCAGACCTTGTGATTGATTACAAAGAAGAAAATGTGAAGGCAAAAGTAATGGAGTTCACGAACGGCAGAGGTGTAGATGCAGTTCTAGATACAGTAAGCCGAGATAACGCAACAGCATCACTCGACTTGATTGCATACAACGGACATATTGCACACATCGCAGGTGCTCCTGATTACACACGCGTAAAACCTTTTACCAGAGTAATTTCATTCCATGAAGTAGCGTTGAACGCGATTCACCATAACAATGACGAAGTGGCAGAACGCGACTTAGCCAAAATGGGAGACGAACTTTTAGTGCTTGTAGCTGAAAAGAAAGTTTCGCCACTGCTAGAGCAAGTGATCTCATTAGAAGAAGTTCCAGCAACACTCGAAAAGCTCTCACAGCGTCATGTGAAGGGGAAGATTGTTTGTAAGATTGTTTAGTCTTCTTTTAGAAGGTTGTTTCTAACAGATTGTTGCTATATTGAGACCTCGAAATACTTCATTGAGAAGTTGATTGTAGTGGAAGGTGGGTGCCTACCACATGAAAATCTTCTCGCAAGGCATGCGACGAGGAAGCATACTACGGTAGCAATTACTTGTAGACGCAGGAGCAAGGAACCTTAATGAGGGCAGGTGAGACACTTAAGAGTGAAACATACAAATGTGGCTCACCGCACGCCCCGCGGAAAGCGAGCATCTGAAATGGAAATCAACCACTACAAAATAGGAAGGGTGATTATTTTGTCTATTACGATCAATGCCATATTAAAAGCAAAACCAGGTAATGAGGCTTCTTTGCGCGAAGAATTAGTAAAAGTTGTACAAGCATCTCAAAATGAAGAAGGATGCATCAACTATACGCTTCACGAATCAACCGAAGACTCTAAGACTTTCGTTTTTTATGAAACGTGGGCTAATGAAGATGCACTCAAATCGCACATCGAATCTGAGCATTATAGCAACTATCGGAAAAACATTGAAACACTAATCGAACAGCGTGAAGTTTATCGCTTAAACGTTATCAATCAATAGAGAAAGCTCTGCACCGTTCGGCATTTAGAGCGGTGCTGTTTTCTTGATTTCTGGAAGGGGGGATTGATTCATGATTGATTTTGAGTGGTACCGAAGTTTTATCAGCATTTATAAACACCGGTCTGTTTCTGCAGCAGCGAAAGCAAGAATTTTAACTCAGCCTGCGATGAGTCAGCATCTTGCTGCGTTAGAAGCAGAAATTGGCGAACCTTTGTTTATTCGGGCTCCTCGTAAAATGGTACCGACAGACAAGGGAAAAGAACTGTATACCAAGATAGTTCCTTTAATTGAGAACTTAGAAAATACGACACTTGAAATGCTTCACAGTTCATCTAGCAAAGGACTTGCCCCAGTGATTCGCATTGGCTCGCCTGCTGAATATTTTACGAAACGTGCTCTTGCTAATGTAAGAGGTTTAAATATACGTTTTTTAGCTCAGTTCGGAATGGCAGGTACTTTGCTAGAAAAGCTTGAAAATGATGAAGTGGATCTGATTTTGACTACTCAAAAATCACAGCATCAAGGGATCGAGTACCGAAAGCTTGAAGATGAAGTTTTTGTTGCAACAGCGCCGCCTGAGTTTGAAACAGATGCGAAAAATGTTGAAGAGATTGAACAGTGGCTGATCGGTCAGAAGTGGCTAAGTTACGGGTTGGAACTTCCAATCATTAGAAGGTATTGGCGAGAACATTTTAATAAGCGGCCCGATTTTCAGCCATGCCACGTTATTCCCGATTTAAGGTCTATTTTAGAAGGTGTGGAAAATGGGCTGGGAATTAGCATCTTGCCAACCTATTTAATAGAAAAATTGGTTCAAGAGAATAAGGTTAAAGTAATGTTCCCAGAACTTAAGGCAGAGAACACGATCTATGCGGCATATAAAGTAGATCATAAAAATAACCCCATCTTGGAAAAAGTATTAGACGCCTTAAAGCGGAATAACTAGTGTAAAGCGAAGTCCTTTGTGTAAACTAGTAAGTAAAAACGGAGGACGAAATTATGAAACTGACGGTTTTAGGTTATTGGGGAGGTTACCCAGCAGCAGGTGAAGCAACATCCGGATACCTTTTGCAAAGCGACGGATTTAATCTGCTTATTGATTGCGGAAGCGGTGTGCTTTCTCAGCTGCAAAACTACATCAAGCCAGAAGAACTGGATGCTGTTATTTTGTCACACTATCATGCAGACCATGTTGCTGACATTGGTGTGCTTCAATATAGCCGCCTCATCCAGTCCTTTTTACAAAAAGGTATAAAGACACTTCCAATCTATGGGCACACAAAGGATGAAGGTGGTTTTCAGTCGCTTACACATGGGACTCATACAACGGGAACTCCGTATAACCCTGAAGAGGAGCTTAGAATCGGACCGTTTACGATTACGTTTCAACTTACAAAGCATGCCGTTACATGCTATGCGATGCGTGTTACGGATGGAAAAGAAACGCTTGTCTACACGGCCGATACCGCGCTTATTCCTGAACTGGTACCATTCAGCAGGAATGCAGACTTGCTTATTGCCGAATGCAACTTTTATAAAGGTATGGATGGAAGCGGGCCAGGTCACATGACATCAGAAGATTGCGGGATGCTTGCTCAGCAGTCTGAAGCTCGTCAGCTGCTCCTCACACATCTTCCTCATTTTGGTCAGTTATCACAGCTTGTCACAGAGGCAAAAGAGGTGTATAACAATAAAGTGGAGCTTGCCTCTTCCGGCTGGACGTGGGGAGCTTAAAGATAGGGACTGAAAGAGGAGAAAACTATGCTTTTTATTGATAATGAAAATATTACAGACCCAAGAGTGAATCTGGCAATCGAAGAGTTCGCTTTAAAACATTTAGACATCAATGAAACGTATTTGCTTTTTTATATAAATGAACCATCGATTATCATCGGCAAGAATCAGAATACGGTTGAAGAGATCAACGCAGACTATGTTCGCGAAGAGGGGATTCACGTCGTTCGCCGTTTATCTGGCGGAGGTGCCGTTTATCATGATCTTGGCAATTTGAACTTCAGCTTTATCACAAAGGATGATGGAAACTCGTTTCATGATTTCAAGAAGTTTACCGATCCTGTTGTAAAAGCGCTGAAAAAACTAGGTGTGAATGCTGAATTAAGCGGTCGCAATGATATTTTAGCTGATGGAAAAAAGATTTCGGGTAACGCACAGTTTTCAACGAAGGGCCGTATGTTCAGTCATGGAACGCTGCTTTTTGATTCTGAAATCGAGAACGTGGTCTCTGCTCTAAACGTGCGTATGGATAAGATCGAGTCAAAAGGAATCAAGTCGATCCGCAGCCGGGTAACAAATATTCGTGAACACTTGAATGAAGATATGACGATGGAAGAGTTCAAACAAACGCTTCTTGCTTACCTATTTGAAGAGTTGGATTCTGTACCTAAATACGAGCTAACAGAAAAAGACTGGGAAGAAATTCGCAAGATCTCCAGAGAGCGCTATGCGAACTGGGATTGGAACTATGGAAAGTCACCGAAGTTCAACGTTGAGCTTTCCAACCGATTTGCAGCAGGATCAGTTGATATCCGCCTTCATATCGTAAAAGGAATCATTCAAGAAAGTAAGATTTTCGGAGACTTCTTTGGAGTTGGCGACGTATCTGATATTGAAAATAAGCTGAACGGTGTGCGTTATGACCGTGAAGCGATTGAAACTGTGTTAGCAGATATTGATTTGAATCATTACTTTGGCAATGTATCACGCCAGGAGTTTTTGGATTTACTATATTAATGATCAAACCGCCTTTTGATGGGCGGTTTTTTTTATGTATGTGAAATGATGTTGTGCAGAAATTGATTTTAGACCCAATAAATTTTAAACAGACTCAATAATTTGCAAATAGACTCAATAACCTCCAAACAGACTCAATAAATTGCAAACAGACTCAATAACGTTTAAATGCTGGTTGTTGGTCGTTTCTGAACGGCTGTTTCAGCACTCAAGCTGTCCAGCTTCAATGACCAGCCCCTCGAGGTCACATTTTCTCCTTCCTAGGATACAAAGAGCGTATCCGTAGTCAGGAGCTAATGTGCTGGTCGGGGCTAAACGGGTCATTTCAGCACTTCATTTTCATTTGACAGAAAATTATTATAAGTGATAAGCTAAACACAAATAACATCACACGATAATAAGGTGACGGTACAAAAACGTCATATTTTTTTAATCTCAAATGTAATCGCTTACATATTCTAAAGGGAGATGAAAAGAAATGATCCTCCATCCACAAGTGGAATGTATGAGTCGTGATGAAAAAGAAGAGCTGCAGCTGCATCGCTTAAAGCAGACGGTACACAACGTATACGAGAATGTCCCTTTTTATAAAAGTGCATTTGACGAAAAAGCAATTCATCCCTCATCGATTGAAACATTAGAAGATCTTCAAAATCTTCCTTTTACTGTTAAAAAAGACCTTCGTGACCATTATCCTTTTGGGTTATTCGCAGTACCGCAAGACCATCTTGTCCGTCTTCACGCATCATCTGGAACGAGCGGAAAGCCGACAGTAGTTGGGTATACAGAAGGGGATATCAATCGGTGGAGTGACATGGTGGCGCGTTCCATCGCTATTGCGGGCGGTGAGCCAGGAAATGTGCTTCACAACGCATATGGGTACGGACTTTTTACAGGCGGGCTAGGACTTCATAACGGTTCAGAGCGACTCGGTATGGTTACTGTTCCGGTATCAGGCGGGAATACGGAGCGTCAGATTCTTTTAATTGAAGACTTCAAGCCACAGGTGATCTGCGGCACTCCTTCCTATATTTTAACAATAGCGGAAAAGATGGAGGAGCTAGGAAAGGATCCGAGAGCTACGTCATTAAAATATGGCATCTTTGGAGCAGAACCTTGGTCGGAAGAGATGCGGACAACACTTGAAGAAAAATTAGACATTAAGGCCATGGACATTTACGGATTGAGTGAAGTGATGGGGCCAGGGGTTGCAATGGAATGTCACGAAGCGCAAAACGGACTTCATATTATGGATGACCATTTTATCGCTGAAATCATTAACCCAGACACACTTGAACCGATGCCTGATGGACAGTATGGGGAACTTGTATTTACAAGTTTAACGAAGGAAGCATTTCCGGTCATCCGTTACCGTACGGGGGATATTGCATCGATCGATCGCACACCTTGCAGCTGTGGCAGAACCTCAATCAGAATGAGCCGTGTGAAAGGTCGAATCGATGACATGATCATCGTTCGCGGTGTTAATGTGTTTCCATCAGAGATAGAGAACTGCCTTTTTTCCATAGAAGATATCGTTCCGCATTATCAAGTGCATATTTTAACTGAAGGGTTAAAAGAGCATATCGAACTTCATGTTGAGATTACGGAACGTCTTTATAGGGTGACAAATGGGGATGAAAATCATGAGGCAACTCGGATTTTGAAACAAACTATTTTAAAAAGAATTAAAGATACTTGTCTCGTTTCGATGGAGATTAAAGTTTTCCCGCCTAAAGGCATTCCGCGCTCTGAAGGTAAGGCAATCAGAGTGGTTAGGCAAACTCAGAAAAAAATGGGTGTTTAACTATTGTTAAATCGTATGACGATAAATTATAATTACGGTAAATAAACGTAATATAATAGGAGGAGAATAGCATGACAGTTGGTATGAGTTTTAATCAGCTAAGTGAAGAAGAGAAAATGACTCATTTTCTTGACCGCATCAATGCCGGCGAGAAGATCGAACCAGATGATTGGATGCCTGATGATTACCGTTTGCAGCTGATCAGATTAATTTCGATGCATGGCATTTCGGAAATTATGGGAGCGCTTCCAGAAAAGGAGTGGGTACCTAAAGCACCTTCACTTCATAGAAAGCTTGCAATCATGGCGAAGGTTCAGGATGAGATGGGCCATGGACAGCTTTTGCTTCGTGTAGCAGAAGACTTGATGGCACCGCTCGGCAAGACACGGCATGACATCATGGAAGATCTTTTCTCAGGAAAACTAAAGTTCCATAACGTTTTCCACATGGACGCACCAACATGGGGAGATGCCGGAATCATCGCATGGCTTGTTGATGGAGCTGCAATTATCTCTCAAAGCATGATGCTAGATTCTTCGTATGGCCCGTACGCTCGAGCTTTAAAGCGTATTTGCGCAGAGGAAGTTTTCCATGCTCAGCACGGTGAGAGCATTATTTTAGCGATGGCAGAAGGAACGCCTGAACAGCGCGAAATGCTGCAGGACGCTCTAAACCGCTGGTGGGAGTCACTTATCATGTTCTTTGGACCAAAGTCTGCTAAAGAAACAGGCAACTCGAATGCCGATAAGAACATCATGTATAAGATTCGTACAAAAACGAACGAAGACCTCAGACAAGAGTTCTTCACAAAATACATTCCGCGCATCTGGTCTCTTGGACTAACCATTCCAGACGATACCATTCGTTTTGATGAAGACAGCCAAATGTGGATCTATAAGGATGCTGATTGGAGCAACTTTAAACAGATCGTATCTGGAAACGGTCCACAATCACAGAATCGCTTAGATCTTCGCCGCCGCTCATACAAAAATAACGAGTGGGTACGCGCAGCACTCGCTGCTAAAAAGGCGATCTAACAGCGGAAGGGAGAGACAACCAACGTGAACGAACCGAAAAATGAGTTTTACAACGTTTATGAAGTTTTTAGCAAAAAAACAGATAAATCTCCGTTTCAGCATAGCTTCAGCCTTTTAGCACCGAACGCAGACATGGCGCTCATCATGGCGAAGGAAAACTTTTTCAGAAGAGAAACGGTTGCAGACATTTGGGTTGTAAAAAGAGAGAACATCAGAGGACTTAATCAGGATGAGAGAGAGATGCTCAAAAGGCTGGATAAGGAGTATAGAGAAACAAAAGGGTACGGTTATTTAAAGAAAAAATGGCGTGACTATAACCAGGAGCAGTTTACCGAACAGCACATCCTTGGCGGAAGGGGAGACAATTCATGACACAGGAAACGTTAAAACCACAAGAGAGAAAAGCTTTGATTGAGCTTCTATATCAGCTGGCAGACGATGATTTTCTTCTTTCGTTCCGCGGATCTGAGTGGCTTGGTCTTGCTCCCCACATTGAAGAGGATGTTGCGTTCTCATCTATCTCTCAGGACATGATGGGGCACGCAAACCTTTACTTTCGTTTGTTAGAAGACCTTGGTGAAGGGGAAGCAGACAGAATTGCTCACCTCCGATCACCTGATCAGTACCGAAACGCCATCATTCTTGAAGAAGTGAACGGACCTGGCACATATTTAAAAGAACCGGATTACGACTGGGCGTTTACCGTTGTACGTAACTACTTTTACGCGGTGCACAAGCACATTCGTTTAGATTCGCTTCGCCACTCGGCATACGAGCCTTTGGCAGAAGCAGCTCGCAAAATCATGACAGAACAATACTATCACTTGATGCATTGGGAAATCTGGTTCAAGCAGCTGATGACGAGTACGGATGAAGCAATCGAGCGAATGACAGCGGCGATTCAGAAGGTTTGGAAAGACTTTGGCGGTGTGCTTACACTCGGACCATATTACGAAGATATCGTGAAAGCGAACTTTATTGATGACGAAAGCGTAATGAAAAAGAGATGGAACAAAAAGATTGAAGCTGTTCTAAAAGAAGTAGGAGCCCATTACCCTGGTGAGCCGCGTATGGAAAGAGGAAATGGCCGGAACGGTGTACACACTGATGACTTAAAGCAAGCGACTTCAACACTTTCAGAAGTGTATGCAACGAACCCTGCAACTGGCTGGTAAGACGATTTAGAAAGGAGATGAACCACGTGTCCGAATTGAAGAGCAGCATGACCGAAAGTGTGATGGACGCGCTTGGGAAAGTAAAAGATCCTGAAATCGCCTCCGTCAGTATATTAGATCTTGGCATGGTGCACGAAGTTGACGTGACAGGCGGAGCAGTCAAAGTGTCTGTATTGCCTACGTTCTCTGGATGCCCGGCACTGCACATCATCGAGCGAGATATAAAAAAAGCAATTGAAGAAGTAGAAGGAATTACTTCAGCAGAAGTGAATTTTGTATTTACACCATCGTGGACAACAGACCGTATCACTGCCGAGGGGCGTGAGAGATTAAAAGAGTTCGGCATCTCACCTCCACCGGCGAACCATGTGATGGGTGAGCCATGGGAAATTGATTGCCCGTATTGCGGATCCACATATGTAACGATGGAAAACATCTTTGGTCCAACAGCCTGCAGAAGCATTCTGTATTGCAAGTCTTGCAAGAACCCGTTTGAAGCAATGAAACCTGTTGCTGATATGGGATAGTAAGAGATTATGAGTTTAAAAATAGGGAGGAAACACACATGGTAAAACTAATCGCACTTTACAAAACACCTGAAAACTTAGAGCAGTTCGACGAGCACTATTTTGGACATCATACAGAAATTACGAAAAAGATCCCAGGACTTCGCAAAATGGAAGTTACAAAAATCGTTGGTTCACCAATGGGGAAAAGCGACTACCACATTCTTTGTGAAATGTACTATGACGATCATGATGCACTAAAAGCGGCGATGAAATCTGATGAAGGAAAAGCTTCTGGAAAAGACTTAATGAGCTTTGCGGCTGAACTCGTAACACTTATGATTGGTGAGGAAATCAATGAGTAATTACGAAACAATCTTAACCTCTGTTGAAGATGGGATTGCCTTGATTCAATTAAACCGGCCGCGTGTATTAAACGCGATCAACCGGCCGATGGTTACGGAACTATTAGATGCTTTTGAAAGTTTTGACCGTAATGATGAGGTAAAAGCAATTGTTTTGACTGGCAGTGAGCGTGCTTTTGCAGCAGGTGCCGACATTGATGAAATGAAAGAAGATACAGCCGTTTCTCTTGAACTATTAAATCAGTTTAAAGAATGGGACCGCTTAGCAACGATTAAAAAACCAATTATCGGTGCGGTGAACGGTTACTGCTTTGGGGGAGGCTTTGAACTGGCATTATGTGCTGATATTCTATTTGCGGCAGAAAACGCACAGTTTGGATTTCCTGAAATCAAGCTTGGCGTCATGCCTGGTGCTGGCGGAACGGTAAAACTTACAAAGCTGATGGGACAGAAGAAGGCGCTCGAATGGCTGTGGCTTGGTGACCCGATGACAGCGGATGAAGCTCTTCAATATGGGGTGATCAACCGTGTAATCGCACCAGAACTTGTAGTGGACGAGGCGAAAAAATATGCGAAAATTGTAGCTTCAAGAGCACCGTTATCCACTCGTTTAATAAAAGAAACGGTCTATAAATCAATCGACTATTCAACATACGAAGGTATGCAGTTTGAACGTAAAAACTTTTATCTATTATTCTCGTCACAGGACCAAAAAGAAGGCATGAAAGCTTTCGTTGAAAAACGTCCTGCCGAATTTAAAGGGAAGTAGGGGGATAACCATGTTTGAAACGATTAGCTACGAAACAAGAGGAAAGACGGCTTGGATCACACTGAACCGTCCGGATAAGCTGAATGCTTTTACATCACTTATGCATAAAGAAATGGTATCAGCGATAAAAGAAGCGAACAAAGACAGCAATGTAAGAGCGGTTGTAATTACTGGTGCAGGGCGTGCGTTCTGTTCAGGTCAAGACTTAACAGGCTCTGTAGATGGCACGGATTATGGTGATGTTCTTCGTAAAGGATATAACCCGATGGTGCAAGCGCTGGTGGCAATGGAGAAGCCGGTTATCGCAGCGGTTAACGGGGTAGCAGCAGGTGCAGGAATGAGTCTTGCTTTAGCTTGTGACTTCCGTATTGCAAGCGAGAAAGCGAGTTTTATAGAAGCATTCATTCATGTTGGCTTAGTGCCAGACTCAGGAAACCTCTACTTCTTGCCGCGTTTAGTCGGACACGCAAAAGCGATGGAGCTTGCGGTATTAGGTGAAAAAATCACAGCTCAAGAAGCAAAAGAGTTCGGACTTGTAACGAAAACGGTAAGTGAAGAAGAGTTCATGCTTGAAGTGGAAACGTTCGCTGAAAAACTATCCAATATGCCTACTAAAGCAATTGGATTGATCAAACGCTATATGAACAAAAGCTGGGAAAGCGATCTGAACGAAGTGCTTGAATATGAAGCACAAGCTCAAAAGATTGCCGGAGAGTCAGCTGATCATCAAGAAGGTTTACAGTCATTTTTAGAGAAGAGAAAACCCGCATTCACAGGTAAATAGACAACGAGACTAAAGGGAGTGGAGAACTTGAGTACAGCAAAGACAGAAGTTAAAGCAGTGAAACGTGATGTGTACGAAATGGTTATTGGCGGACAAAGCGTTGGTGGATCTGAAGGAGAGTACTTTGTTACATATAACCCAGCAACCGGAGAACCGTTAGCAAAGGTCGCAAAAGCAACGAAAGCGGATGTTGACCGTGCTGTAGAGGCGGCAAGAACTGCATTTGAAACAGGGAAATGGAAGCGCTCTCCTGTAAATAAGCGTTCTCGTACGATGAACAAAATTGCTAGCATCATGCGTTCTCGTTTCAACGAGCTAGTAGAACTTGAGATTCTAAACAGCGGAAAATCACTAAGCGCGGCACAAGGCCAAGTCATGCAAGCGATCGAAGACTTTGAGTTCTATGCAGGTGCGATCGTCAGCCACCGCGGTGCTGTGAACCCGATGCCAGGACCGTTCATGAACTATACGTTAAAAGAACCTCTAGGGGTTTGCGCGCAAATCATCCCGTGGAACTATCCGATGATGATGGCTGCGTGGAAGATCGCACCAGCTATCGCAACAGGCTGTTCGGTGATTTTAAAACCTGCAAGCTTAACTCCACTTACGGCTATCGTTATGACGGAGATCTGCCACGAAGCTGGTGTTCCTGAAGGTGTTGTAAACATCATCACAGGTGATGGAGCTACAGTTGGTTCGTACCTTGCTGAGCACGAGGGTGTTGATAAAGTCGCGTTCACTGGTGAAACAGGAACAGGAAAAGACATCATGGCAAAAGCATCTCAGACATTAAAACGTGTAACGCTCGAGCTTGGAGGGAAATCTCCTAACTTAGTATTTGCGGATACAGATATCGACGCTGCAGTTGATGGCTCATTATTCGGTATTTTCTATAACACAGGCCAATCTTGTGAAGCGCGTTCTCGCCTTTACATTGAAGAAAGTGTCTATGATGCGTTTATGGAAAAGTTCGTGGATAAAGCGAAGAAACTTGTACTTGGTAATCCGCTTGATCAAGGTACACATGTTGGGGCAATCATTTCTGAGCGTCAGCTTGAAGTAATCGACGGTTACGTAAAATCTGCTGAAGAAGAAGGAGCGACAATTGCTCTTGGCGGCGGACGTGCAAAAGTGGATGGTTTTGAAAACGGACACTGGTATTTGCCGACAATCATTACGGATGTAAACGAAGACATGAAAGTGGTTAAAGAGGAAATCTTCGGGCCGGTTGTTGTTGTATCGACGTTTAAGGACGAAAAAGAGGCTGTGAAACTAGCAAACAACACGGACTTCGGTTTAGCAGCAGCGATCTGGACAAAGGACCATGCGAAAGCAACACGTGTTGCAGGCATGATCCAAGCAGGAACAATCATGATCAACTCACCGTTCTCAGCATTCCCGGGAACGCCGTTCGGAGGCTATAAGCAGTCAGGTTTTGGTCGTGAGCTTTGTATTGAGACACTTGATCTCTATACAGAAACAAAGAGTGTCGTTTCCTATACAGGATCTCGTCCGTTAAATCCTTTTAATTTGTAATTTAGTTGATATCTAGTTCTGTTAATTTGCGTTGATAGATCTAGTAACAGATTTGAAAAGCGGGCCATCGTGCTCGCTTTTTATACAATGTTTTTACTTGTAAACCGTTGCTTGGGGCTTTTCTATTTAGCTTCAATGACCAGTTGGTTGGAGTGCAAGGTGCGAGACTCCTGCGGGACAAGCGGTCAGGTGAGACCCTTAACGGCGCAAAGCGGCAAGGGGCTCACCGCCTGCCCCGCGGAAAGCGAGCATCCTGGAACGGAAACCAACAACTTACAAAAGCATCTAAGCATATAAAACGTTAAACACTTGTTTAAAAGAAAGGCAGGAGAGACCATGTTGCAAAATGCAGTAGTCATTGGATCTGGTGTGATGGGAAGAGGGATCGCCTATGTGAGCGCAGTTGGCGGTTTCGACGTTCAGCTTGTTGACGTAAAAGAAGACCAGCTGGAAAATGCAAAGAAAGAAATTGATTCTATTTTTTCAAAAGCGGTATCTCGCGGGAAGCTTTCGCAAAGCGATGCTGAACGAGCGCAAGAAAGACTATCATACACTGCGAATCTATCAGCAGCTGTAAGCGGTGCTGATTTAGTAATTGAGGCAGTTCCTGAAAACATAGAGATCAAGCGTGCTGTTTTTGAAGAATTAGACCGTTCCGCACCAGAGCATTGTGTGCTTGCTACAAACACGTCCACGATGAGTCCGACAGAGATCGGATCATTTACAAAGCGTCCTGAAAAAGTAATTGCGATGCACTTCTTCAACCCCGTACACAGAATGCCTCTTGTTGAGATCGTACGTGGGCATGAAACGAACGATGAAACGGTCGAGCTAGCGAAAGAAGCTGCTGTGAAGATCGGAAAAGAAACGGTGACTGTGAATGAGTTCCCAGGATTCGTTACGAGCCGAATCTCGGCTATGATTGGTAATGAAGCATTCTACATGCTGCAAGAAGGGGTTGGCACGCCAGAAGACATCGACAAAGCGATTAAACTTGGTTTGAATTTTCCAATGGGACCATTTGAGCTTGGAGATTTAGTAGGGCTTGATACACGCTTAAACAACCTGAACTATCTTCATAAAACCCTAGGTGAAAAATACCGCCCGGCACCGCTTTTAGTGAAGTACGTAAAAGCCGGAAGACTTGGCCGCAAATCAGGTAAAGGGGTTTACGATTACACCACGGAAGGCAGCGGGGTGAAGAAGTAATGAAAGAAGTTGTTATCGTTGATGCTGTCCGAACACCGATTGGCCGCTATAAAGGTGCGTTAAAGTCAGTCAGACCTGATGACCTTGGAGCAGTCGTTATTTCTGCACTTGTAGAAAGAAACCCGGGAGTACCTGTTAAAGAGATTGAAGAAGTTATATTCGGTAATGCAAACGGTGCTGGGGAAGATAATCGCAACGTAGCTAGAATGTCTGCACTACTCGCTGGGCTTCCAGTCGAAGTAGGTGGAACAACAATCAACCGTCTTTGCGGATCTGGAATGGATGCTGTGATTTACGCTGCCCGAGCTATTTTAGCAGGTGAAGGGGACATCTTTATCGCAGGTGGAACCGAAAGCATGACGCGCGCACCGCTCGTCATGGGCAAGCCAGAAGTGGAGTATCCGCGCGGCGATATGAAAATGTTTGATACGACGATCGGATGGCGCTTTGTAAATCCGCTTATGCATGAAAAATTCGGTACAGATTCTATGCCTGAAACAGCAGAAAACGTAGCGAAGAAGTATGAGATATCACGAGAAGACCAAGACAAATTTGCTTACGACTCTCAGCAGAAAGCTAAAAAAGCGATTGAACAAAACCGATTTAATGAAGAGATTGTTCCTGTAAGATTAGTAGATCGAAAAGGAAACGAAACATGGATTACAGATGATGAGCATCCGCGTCCGGAAACATCGCTTGAAAAACTAGGCACGCTTAAACCGTTGTTTAAAGACGGCAGTGTAACAGCAGGAAATGCGTCTGGCGTGAACGATGGAGCTTCAGCACTGCTATTGATGAGCCGTGAAAAAGCAGAGGAATTAGGATTAAAGCCTTTGGCTCGCTATGTTTCGTCAGGAGTTGCAGGTCTTGAGCCGTCCATTATGGGTGTCGGTCCGATCGAAGCTTCACGAAAAGCGTTAAAGCGTGCGGGACTTTCAGTGGGTGACTTAGACTTAATCGAACTGAACGAAGCTTTTGCGTCACAATCGTTAGCATGTATCAATGAATTAGAATTGGATCGCAGTAAAGTGAACGTAAACGGCGGCGCGATCGCGTTTGGCCATCCACTTGGGGCAAGCGGTGCACGCATTTTAACAACGCTTATTCATGAAATGAAAAAGCAAGGTTCACGGTACGGACTTGCGACGATGTGTATTGGAGTAGGTCAGGGAATTGCTTCTGTTGTTGAAGCGATCCACGAATAGGAGGAACTAAAAGTGAGTGCTATTTTATACGAGGTTAAAGATTTCGTTGCTTATGTGACATTGAATCGTCCAGAAGTATTAAACTGCTTTAACTATGCAACGCTAAAAGAGCTAGAAGAAGTGGTAGAAGACATTCATCATAACAGCGATGTTCGTGTCGTTATATTTACTGGAGCAGGGGAAAAAGCTTTCAGTGCAGGTGCTGATTTAAAAGAAAGAAGAACGCTCACCGAATCAGAAGTTCGCCGTAATGTACGAAAAATCCGTGATGTATTTTCAGCTGTAGAAGCATTGCCTCAGCCTACGATCTGTGCGATCAATGGTCATGCTTTCGGCGGAGGATTTGAACTAGCTCTTGCATGTGATCTTCGCGTTTCTGTAAGAGAAGCGTCTATGGGTCTAACAGAACTGAGCTGGGCAATCATTCCTGGTGCTGGCGGAACACAGCGTCTGCCAAGACTGATCGGTCAGGCAAAAGCGATGGAGCTCATTCTTACAGCAAAAAAGATGATGGCAGAAGAAGCTTTTTCTTACGGTATTTTAAACCAAGTTACATCAAGAGAAGAGCTGATGGCGGTCTGTGAAAACTATGCAGGACTAATTATGAAGAACGGACCTGTCGCTGTTCAGCAAGCGAAATATGCGATTAAACACGGAACGGAAGTAGATCTTCAAACAGGACTTGCGATTGAAGCAAAAGCGTATGAAGTGACAATTCCAACAAAAGACCGAATGGAAGCGCTAGTCGCTTTCGGTGAAAAAAGACCACCTGTATTTAAGGGAGAGTAACTTGTTTCTGTCTCCATTGTTCTGGTAGGATTGTACAGACAATAACAGGTACAAATGAGGGTATGAACATGCAGAATAGTTTAAACACACGCTCCATGATCTTTACGCTTTACGGAGATTATATCCGGCATTATGGGAGTGAAATATGGATTGGCAGCCTGATTCGTTTGTTGGAAGAGTTTGGGCACAACGAACAAGCGGTTAGAGCGGCTATTTCGAGAATGAACAAACAAGGCTGGATTGCAGCGAGAAAACAAGGAAACAAGAGTTTTTATTATTTAACGGACCGTGGTAAAAAGAGAATGGATGAAGCTGCAAAAAGGATTTTTAACGTGCAGCAGGAACCGTGGAATGGCGAATGGATGATGTTCACATATACGATTCCGGAAGAGAAAAGAAACATTCGGGATGAACTTCGAAAAGAGCTTGTCTGGAGCGGCTTCGGTCTGCTTGCGAACAGTTTCTGGATCTCACCGCACCCATCTTCTGAACAGATTCAAGCCATGATTGATAAATATGATATTAAAGACTACGTTCATTCATTTACAGCGGTCTACAACGGACCAAATGAGAATGAAAAGCTTGTTTCAGAGTGCTGGGATCTTCATGATATCAACCAAAAGTACAATGAATTTATTGTCACGTATTCCAAAAAATATGTGATCGATAAAAATAAGATCGAAAAAGGTGAAATGACAGACGGCGAGTGTTTTGTAGAGCGTACAAAGCTCGTTCATGAGTACCGTAAGTTTCTGTTCATCGATCCAGGTCTGCCACAAGAACTTCTGCATGCAGATTGGCTTGGCGACCACGCTGCTTCGCTCTTCAGTGATTATTACCGTGCACTCGCAGGACCAGCAAGCCGTTTCTTTGAAAGCATCTATTCAGATGGGAATGCGTTTAAAAAGAATACAAAACATGATGTGCTGAATCACCCGCTCATTCAGGAAAAGTAATTCTATCTTCTGCTGGTAGCGATTTTTGTATTGAGTGGAAACGTTGTTGTTCTTGAAAGTGGTTGATTTCCGCTCCAGGCTGCTCGCTTTCCACGGGGCGTGCGGTGAGCCTCCTGCCGCTTTGCGCCATTAGGAGTCTCCACCTGACCGCTCGTCCCGTAGGAGTCTCGCAACCTTACGCTTCAATCAACTTGCTAACGAAGTGAATAATAACTAGCCATTAAAAAATAGCAAAATAGAAGCACTTTCGGATTTATGAACGAAAGTGCTTCCCAATAAATTATTTTTTTAATTCAGTAGCAAACTGCTGTCCTTTCTCGTAATACGTGTCGATCGTAAGTTGGATCAGTTTCAGGTCTTCGTCGTTCAGTTCACGGATAACTTTACCGGGGGAACCCATAACCATTACTCTTGGCGGGATTTTTTTACCTGGTGGAATGAGAGTGTTTGCACCGATAAAGGCCTGTTCACCGATTTCTACACCATCAAGAATGGTAGAACCCATGCCAACGAGAGCACCTTTTTTTACAGTACAGCCGTGCAGGATCACGTTGTGTCCGATCGATACTTCATCTTCTAAGACAAGCGGGTAGCCTTCATACAAGTGAAGGGTGCAGTTGTCTTGAACGTTTGTTTTTTTACCGATGGAGATCGGTCCTTCATCACCGCGAAGAACAGAGTTAAACCAGATGCTTGCTCCTTCGCCAATTGTTACGTCACCGATAACGTGTGCACCAGGAGCGATAAAAGCGCTTTCATTAACGTTTGGCGTTTTACCATTAAATGTGTATTTCATAATGAGCCTCCTTAATTACAGGTATATAGGTTCAGTATAACAAAGGTAAGAATGGGAGGCGGGAAATTTGAATCTCATCTGCGAAAAATTAAACATTAAGTACCCTATCATTCAAGGTGGTATGGGAAATGTTAGCAATGCAGAGCTAGCTTCTGCTATCTCAAATGCAGGTGGATTGGGCACAATTGGGGCTGGCACGATGTCACCTGAAGAGGTAGAGAATCTGATAATTGCAACAAAGGGGATGACAGACAAGCCATTTGCTGTTAATGTACCTTTAACCGTTGCATCGAATGTAAAAGAAATCTTAAGACTTCTGATCAAGCATAAAGTCGAAGTTGTTTCTCTTTCGGCGGGTAATCCGGCACCTTACATAGCAAAATTGAAGGAACATGAAACCAAGATTATTTGCGTTGTTGCTTCTGTCTATCATGCGCAAAAAGCAGAGGCGGCAGGAGCGGATATCCTTGTAGCTGAAGGTTATGAAGCAGCAGGTCTGAACTCTCCTTACGAGACGACAACAATGGTGCTTCTGCCTCAAGTTTCCCGAAGTGTGGCCATACCGGTCATTGCTGCTGGAGGAATTGCAGACGGAAGCGGTTTGGCTGCAGCCTTCGCGTTAGGAGCACAAGGCGTGCAGATGGGAACCCGTTTTATCGCCACAAAAGAAGCACCTTTTCACGATATCTACAAAACTTCATTAATTGAGTCAGATGATACAAAAACGTTAATCGTCGGCCGCTCGACTGGCAAGATCAGAAGAATTTACGATACACCTTATGCTCAAAAGCTGATTCAGCTTGAAAAAAATGGCGTCACACCTGAAGAATTTTTAACACACACCTCAGAAGACCATCATATTTTAGGAGCTGTAAAAGGGGACTTAGAGAACGGTTTTATTAATAGCGGACAGATCGCAGGGTCAATTAAAGATGTACCAAGTGTGAAAGAACTGCTTGAAACCATGATGAAAGAAGCGCAAGAAACAGTTAGTTTGTTAAACAAACGTTTAATATAAGCTAGTTGTATTTGTAACAGGGGAGGTAGTATTTAATTATGAAACAGCAAGACCAGTGGACGTCGAAATTAGCCTTTATTTTAGCTGCAGCAGGATCCGCAATCGGACTCGGAGCGATTTGGAAATTTCCTTACGTAGCGGGTACAAGTGGTGGAGGAGCCTTTTTCCTTATCTTTTTATTGTTTACGTTCTTAGTTGGTTTTCCGCTTTTGATGGCTGAATTTGTTATCGGGCGAGGAGCACAAAAAGAGGCGGTTTCCGCTTACCGGACGATCGCTCCAGGTTCTGCATGGCCTTGGCTAGGCAGAATGGGTGTAGCAACTGCATTTATCTTATTATCTTTTTACAGTGTTATTGGAGGCTGGATCGTACTTTATCTTAGCAAAAGCTTTTCAGGTGACTTCTTTAACCATGATTTTGGTGCTCTTTTTGGAGAATCGATTTCAAGTCCTTGGCCAGTATTAATCTCTCAATTCGTCTTTATGATGATTACGATCTTTGTTGTAAGCCGCGGAATTAAGAACGGTATTGAAAAAGCGAATCAGATTATGATGCCAGCACTTTTTGTGTTGTTTGCCGTATTGATCATTCGTTCACTGACACTGGATAACGCGATGGAAGGCGTTAAGTTCTTCTTATTCCCAGACTTCTCAAAGATTGGGGCGGACGACATTCTTTTTGCGTTAGGACAATCGTTCTTCTCGTTGAGTGTCGGTATTTCCGTAATGGTTACGTACAGCTCGTACTTGAGTAAAAAAGAGAGCTTAACAAAATCTGCAACAACGATCGTTTTGCTGAACGTTTTGATTTCGCTATTAGCTGGATTGGCGATCTTCCCAGGAGTGTTCTCTCTAGGTCTAGAGCCGACAGAAGGTCCTGGATTGTTGTTCGTTGTTCTTCCGGCTGTATTTGATCAAATTGTCTTTGGACAGTTTTTCTTTATCGTATTCTTGGCGCTGTTCTTGTTTGCAACGTTAACTTCAGCGTTCTCTATGCTTGAAATCATTGTGGCATCCATTACAAAGGGTGAGCTGTCAAACCGTGCAAAATGGTCTTGGATCATCGGTGTGCTTATCTTTGCTGCTGGGGTTCCATCAGCACTTTCAATGGGTGTACTATCAGATGTAACACTTTTCGGTAAAACAATTTTCGATCTATTAGACTTCTTGGTTAGTAACATCTTGCTGCCACTAGGAGCATTATTCATCGCTCTATTCGTAGGTTACCGATATCCAAAAGAAATGCTTTTGGAGGAATTCAGAGCAGGTTCTTCTGTGACAAAAAGAGGTTTCGCATTATGGCTGATGCTGATTCGCTATATCGTACCAGTTATCATCGTCATTGTATTCTTTAATACGCTTGGGTTGTTTTAATAGACTGTTTCCGCAATCTTTGATGCTCTTGAAAGCAGTTGATTTCCGTTCCAGGATGCTCGCTTTCCGCGGGGCGACCGGTGAGCCCCTTGCCGCTTTGCGCCTTTAAGGGTCTCACCTGACCGCTCGTCCCGCAGGAGTCTCGCACCTTGCACTCCAATCAACTTGTCAAAGAAGTAACAAAATGAACAAAAGCAACACACTATTAATTTTAGTCTTTATTGTTAAAGAAAGACGCAGACCGAATTTGGTGCTGCGTCTTTTTCATGTTTATAATAGGGTGAAAAGTAACAAAGCTGTGAAAGGAAGGTTTTATCATGATTAATGAAAAAATAGCGGTCGTAACAGGTGCATCTCGCGGGTGTGGCAGAGCAATCGCAGAGAAATTAGGAAGTCTAGGTGCCAAGTTAACTGTAGTTGGTTCCTCAGATGATATTTTTAAAACAGCAGAGAAGTTAAAAGATAAAGGCTATGAAGTACTAGCGGTTAAAGCAGATGTAACAAATGAGGAAGATGTTGCTGATCTCTTTAAACAAACGTTTGATAAATACGGACAAGTTGATATTTTAGTAAACAATGCAGGAGTAGGCCAGTTTAAGCTGGCAGAAGAGCATTCTTTAGCTGATTTTAAACATATGTTTGAAGTTAACGTTCAAGGTGTATTCTTATGTAGTACAGCGGTTGTTCCACATATGAAAGAGCGTAAAGAAGGCACGATCATCACAATCTCATCTGATGTTGGGCGCAGAACGATTGCGAATGGCTCTGTTTATACAGCCACAAAATACGCGGTACAAGGATTTTCAGGTTCTCTTGCACAAGAGCTTAGGGAGTTTGGTGTTCGTGTGGGTACAGTGAACCCTGGTGCCATTGACACGTATTTTGCTGACTCTGAGCCTGGTCTCGATTTTAAAGAAGACTGGCTGAAGGTGGATGATATTGCAGAGGCAGTAGCTTACATGGCAAGCGCCCCAAAACATATGGTTGTGGATGAGCTCATGCTTCACCCTCTTTCTCAGGAATATCCGAACGTTTAATACAAGGAGGCTATTTTGATGAAACTAGATCAACAACTGGTATCTGTTAAAAGTTCAGAGTCTGTTGTCCTTCATGATTTGTTTGGAGATGACAAAACGTTCGTTGTGTTAGTCAGACACCTCGGCTGACCGTACTATCAGGAGTTCCTTGCGCAGTTGCGTGAGACATATGAGGAGTTTGATAGATTGTCGGTAAAAGTAGTAGTTGTTTCACCGGCCAATCGTCAGCAGATTCAAGAGTTCTTGGATGTACATGGTGTGTTTCCGTTTGAAATTTACGGCGACCCTGAACTGAACGTTTACCATGAGATGGGGAACCACCACATGTCCACAGTGAAAAGTATGCTGGCTGTAGGTGCGGATCTCTTAAAAGGTGAAGTCAAAATAAGCGATATTGTGCCAAAAGAAAAGGATGAAAGAAAGCATTTCTTAAGCGCTGTTAAAAATCAGGATGTAAATGTTCAAGGAAGTTCATGGGTGTTTGATCGGAATGGTGAGGTTTTGTGGAAGCACATGGATGATTCTCCTGAAGATCATGCCAAAGTGGACGAAGTATTGAAGCAACTACAGAAACGTTAAGAATAAAGCTGATATGGCATGCATGCTGTATCAGCTTTTTAATGCTTAGAGTAGGGAGCTATTCTTAATCACATAAAAAAGACTATTAATCACATAAAAAAGAGCACCAATCACATAAAAAAGAATAGCAGCTTATACCTTACCTGGCCTGCGGTTGGCCTCGGACTTGATCCACGACCGGATTCCTCTACCAGCAAACGGCTCATCGCTAAATCGAGGTATGATGTGAAAATGTGCATGCGGAATACTTTGGCCGCCGACTGGATTGACGTTCCAGCCCGTGCTGTAACCGTCTGGTTCATACTCCATATCCAACAATTTCTTCGCTTTCTGCATCAATTCGTATGTGTCTGTCCACTCTTTTTCACTTAAATCAAATACGGTTTCTTTATGGGCCTTCGGAATAATTAAGCCTGCACCTTCCAAGATATCTTGTGCTTTCGGACTTTGCAGAAAGTAGCAGCTATCATTCTCTAACACTATTTTTTGCTTAGGAAAACTCATCGGATTACAGAATAAACACTCATTCATCAGTTAGCACACCTCCACAACCATTTTTGCACATTTTTCATATTCCTTACAAACAGAACAATTCAGGCGATTCATTGACCGACTATCACACAAAATGATATGATTACGTTAAGAAAACGTTATATAAATTAGATGAAAGATATGAGGTGTGTGCATGAAACCAGGCATGGAGGTAGGCCAAACGGCTACCATCACAGCTACCGTTACACCCGATATGTTTGCTCAATTTGAAGGGAAGCTGGTTCATCCAGCATATTCGACTGTCAGCATGGTTTACCATATGGAGTGGGCAGCTCGACAGATCATATTGCCATATCTTGAAGAACATGAGGAAGGAATCGGCGGGGGGATAGCGGCCAAACATATGGCACCGACTCCAGAAGGCGCCGAACTTTCAGTTACAGCCACATTGAGAGAAATAAACGGGAAAGCTGTCATCTGTGATGTGACCGTCTATAACGGAAAAGCGGTTGCGGGTGAGGGAGAAGTTACGCAGTATATCCTGCCAAGAGTAGCGATCGCACAGAAAATTGAAGAGATGAAAATATAATATTTTTTTGCATTTTAATGAAAGCGCTTACACTTTAAAGCAGCAAAGCAAAAGAGAAGCAAAGTGAGAAGAGACATACTAGGGGGATTTACACATGTTTGAAAAAATATCACAGCACGAGCAAGTTGTTTTTTGTAACGATCCATCGACAGGTCTCAAGGCAATCATTGCTATACATAATACAACGCTTGGACCTGCTCTTGGCGGATGCAGGATGAGGCCATATGCGTCAGTTGACGAAGCACTTGAAGATGTTCTACGCCTTTCAAAAGGAATGACGTACAAGTGTGCAGGGGCAGACGTGGACTTTGGAGGCGGAAAATCAGTCATTATCGGAGATCCCACTTCTGATAAATCACCAGAGTTGTTCCGTGCTTTCGGTCAATTCGTTGATTCGTTAAACGGAAGATTTTACACAGGAACGGACATGGGGACGACGCCTGATGATTTTGTTCATGCGTTAAAAGAAACAAACTGTATCGTCGGTGTTCCAGAAGAATATGGCGGAAGCGGTGACTCTTCTGTTCCAACGGCTCAAGGGGTAATTTACGGTCTTCAAGCAACAATCCAAACGCTTGAAGGGACGGACGAATTAGCAGGCAAAGCTTATTCTATTCAAGGATTAGGAAAAGTAGGATTTAAAGTTGCTGAACAGTTACTCGCAGCAGGCGCACAAATCTATGTAACAGACATTAATGAAAACGCGTTAAAAATGATTCAAGAAAGAGCAGAATTACTGCCTGGGAATGTGGAAGTTGTAGAAGGAAACGACATTTATGGAGTAGATGCAGATATCTTTATTCCGTGCGCACTTGGCGGAATCATTAACGACGAGACGATTGACAAGTTAAAAGTAAAAGCGATCGTAGGAAGCGCCAACAACCAGCTTCTTGAAGACAAACACGGTCTCTATCTGCAGCAGCAAGGCATTCTTTATGGACCGGATTATATCGTAAACGCTGGCGGCTTAATTCAGGTGGCTGATGAACTGTACGGGCCGAACAAGGCACGCGTTTTAACCAAAACTAGAGCGATCTATGATAGCTTGATCCAGATTTATAGTGAGAGCACGAGAAACAATATTTCAACGATGGAAGCCGCTAACCTTTTCTGTGAAGAGAAGCTTGCTGCTAGAACAAAACGCAACAGCTTTTTTGCTCATAACAGAAGACCAAAATGGCAGGTTCGAAACTAAGGAGGGACTTTAACCATGGAAAAGTTATTTCCGAAATTGCAGATCATTAATGAGAACGGCGAGTGGAATGATGAAACATACCGCGGTGAGATCACAGAGGAACTGACGAAAGAGCTTTATACGAAGATGCTTCGTTCAAGACTTTTTGACCGCAAAGGGGTAAACCTTCAGCGTCAAGGGCGGATTGGTACGTACGTTCCGTTTGAGGGCCAAGAAGCGTCACAGATCGGAAGCGCCATGGCTATGGGTGAGGGTGACTGGATGTTCCCGACCTATCGTGATCATGCGGCTACAATGACTTTTGGACATTCGCTAAAAACACTCTTCCTTTATTGGAAAGGACGCCAAGAAGGGTGTATTCCGCCAGAAGGAAAGAACATATTCCCTCCAGCCGTTCCGATCGCGTCACAGCTTCTGCATGCAACGGGTGCAGCTTGGGCTGAAAAGTTAAAAGGAACAGACCGCGCTTCCATCGTTTACTTTGGTGACGGTGCAACTTCTGAAGGAGATTTTCATGAAGGATTAAACTTTGCGAGCGTGTTCAATGCACCTGTTATTTTCTTTAACCAAAACAATGGATTCGCGATTTCGGTTCCGATTGAAAAGCAGATGAAAAGTAAAACGATCGCTCAGAAAGCGGTAGCTTATGAGATGGAAGGCGTTCGTCTAGACGGAAATGATGTGTTTGCTGTCTACTTCCACACGCGTACTGCAGTTGAACGGGCGCGAAAAGGAGAAGGACCGACACTCATTGAGGCAGTAACGTGGCGTTATGGCGCACATACAACCGCTGATGATCCTTCTAAATATAGAAACCAAGACGAGTCAACAAGTCGCCGTGAAACGACAGATCCGATTTTACGACTAGAACGTTTTATGAAAAACGAAAACATGTGGGATGAGAAATGGGCTGCAGACCTCCAAGAATCACTAACAGCTGAGATAGAAGCAGCGGTAAAAGAAATGGAAGAGACGCCAGCACCACATTATAATGATGTGTTTGATCATGTTTTTGCGGAAAATCCTTGGCCGATTGAAAGCCAAAAGAAAGCATACGCTCATTCAAGAGGTGATCGCTAATGACAACGGCAGTTGATACGAAGAAATTAACGATGGTTCAAGCCGTAACAGACGGCATGAGAGTAATGATGAAAGAGCAGGAAAACGTAATCGTGCTTGGCGAAGACGTTGGTCAAAATGGCGGAGTGTTCCGTGCAACGGACGGCCTTGTTGCTGAATTTGGTGAAAAGCGCGTTATTGATACACCGCTTGCCGAGTCTGGCATTATCGGGACATCAATCGGACTTGCGATGAACGGATTCAAACCGATCGCTGAAATGCAATTCCTTGGGTTCATCTATCCAGCGTTTAACCAGATCATGACACATGCATCCCGAATTCGTGCGAGAACGCTTGGCTCTTTTACCGTGCCGATGGTCATTCGTGCACCTTTTGGAGCAGGCGTGCGCGCACCGGAAATCCACTCAGATTCCGTTGAAGCACTATTTACGGGAATGCCAGGAATGAAAGTTGTTGTTCCTTCTAATCCTTACGACGCAAAAGGCATGCTGATTTCTGCGATTGAAGATCCAGACCCGGTTTTATTCTTAGAGCCGATGCGCTGTTATAGAAGTACAAAGATGGATGTTCCTGATGGCAAGTACAATGTTCCGCTCGGAAAAGCAGCTCGTCTTCAGGAAGGGGACGATGTAACGGTTTTTGCATACGGTGCGATGATCGATGTCGTAATGAAAGCTGCGAAGAATGCAGAAGAAAAAGGCATCAAGTGTGATGTGATCGACCTTCGTTCCCTTTATCCGTTAGATAAAGACATGATTGCAGAGAGCGTTCAAAAAACAGGCCGTGCAGTAATTGTTCACGAAGCACCGGGAACCGGCGGACTTGGCGAGACCATCATGTCACTCATTAACGATACATCTTTCCTTTATATGAAAGCGCCAATCGAGCGCGTAACAGGGTTCGATACACCAGTACCGATGTTTGCACTGGAAGATCACTATCTGCCGAGCGCAGAACGTGTTGTGCAGGCGATTGAAAAAGTAACGCAATTTTAGGAGGTGAGTTCAGTGGTAGAAGTGAAATTGCATGATATCGGAGAAGGTATGCACGAGGGAGAAGTCATTCACTTTTTTGTAAAAACAGGCGATTCCGTAAAAATTGACCAGCCGCTAGTAGAAGTACAAACGGATAAAGTAACGGCAGAACTTCCTTCACCTGCAGCCGGAACGATTAAAGACATCAAGGTAAAAGAAGGTGATGTGGTAACAGTCGGATCGGTTATTTTAACGATCGAAGCGGCTTCAACAACGTCACCATCTTCAAAAGCAGAAGACAAGGTGAATGCTTCAGAACAGCCAGTCGTTGATAAAATCGTCAAAGCTCCAAGCAACACCACATTTGCAGGAGGCATCGCAACACTGAACAAGCGTGTTCTTGCAGCTCCTTTTACAAGAAAAATTGCGCGTGAAAACGGTGTGGATATTGAACAGATTACCGGCACAGGAGCTGGCGGGCGTGTAACCGATCAGGACGTGTATAACTTTATCGAGAATGGCTCAGCACCAAAAGCAGAAGAGAAAATAGAGACTGCAGCTCTTGAAGAAGTGAATACAGCTCCATCATTTGCGACAAAAAATGCGGAAGAGATTCCGTTTAAAGGACGCAGAAAACAGATCGCCAAGAAAATGGTTCAATCTCTTGCGACGATTCCGCACGTTACCCATTTTGAAGAAATCGACGTGACGGCAGTAATGGAGCTAAAGAAACAGCTAAAAGCGATGGATCCTGAAAACAAACGCGGCATGAACGTGTCCGTTGCTGCTTTTTTTGTAAAAGCTATTCAAATCGCGCTAAAAGACTTCCCGATTTTCAACGCTAAGCTGGATGAAGAGAATGAAGTGATTCGATTAGAGAAAAACGTAAATATCGGCATCGCCACTGACTCTGATGAAGGTCTGATCGTACCGGTAATCTCTCATGTGGAACAGAGAAATGTAAGAGACATTGCGCATGACATGAAAGACAAAATCACGCGTGCTAAGACAAACAAGTTGAAGAGTTCAGATATGACGGGTGGCACGTTTACAATATCCAACGTTGGACCGCTTGGATCGATTGCAGCGACACCAATTATCAATCACCCAGAAGTGGCGCTTATGGCTTTTCATAAAACTAAGAAAACGCCAGTAGTTGTCGGCAACGAGATTGTTATCCGTTCGATGATGAACGTATCCATGTCATTCGATCACCGTGTGGCAGACGGAGCAACGGCTGTTATGTTCACGAATCGTGTAAAAGAACTCATCGAGAATCCTTACTTCATGACACTGGAGCTGATATAGATGGTTGTAGGTGATTTTGCAACAAAACGACAGCTGGTGATTATCGGTGGCGGACCTGGCGGATACCATGCAGCGATCCGAGCGGCTCAGCTTGGAATGGAAGTCACGCTGATTGAAAAAGAAAAGCTAGGCGGTGTTTGTCTTCATAAAGGATGTATTCCTTCTAAAAGCCTGACACAGACAGCAGCTAATTTTTCAGCACTCTCTCAATTCAAGCAGATGGGAATTTCAGTGCCAGACGCGAGTTTTAAGTATGATACGTTCACAAACTATTTTTCTTCTGTTGTAGCTGGACTCCAAAAGGGAGTAGAAGCGCTGATTAAAGCGAACAAGATCGAGTATTTAACGGGTACGGCATCCTTTATGTCAGGTGAGCGAATCGGAATCGACTCTGGTCATCATTTTGAAATGTACGAATTCGAGCACGCTCTTATCGCTACAGGAAGTTCACCGTTATTGCCAAATCACGCATCACTATCAAACCGACTGATGACACCGCACACGTTGTGGGAGCTGAACGAGGTTCCGGGAAGTCTCTTAATTTATGGTGAAGACTACTTCGCATTAGAGGCAGCTATGGCATACAAGCAGCTTGGAAGTGATGTTAGTATAGTCGTTCCAGCTGAAGGCTTTGGTTTAGACACTAGCATCGAAAAAGAATTGCAGCGTGTTTTGAAGAAAAACAAGATTAAAGTCTTTAAGAATCATAGTTGGGATAGCGCTGAGGAAACTGCTGATACCGTGACGGTAACGTTGACAAAAGACGGTGATGAGAAAGTGTCGGTAGAAGCTTCCCACGTGTTGTATGCTGCTGGCTATTCACCGAATGTTGATGGTCTTGGTCTTGAAGCAATTTCAATCGAACGTGACGAGAAAGGTTTTATTATCGTAAACGAACATAGCCAAAGTAGTGCAAGCAATATTTATGCAGCAGGGGACTGTACGATTGGAATGAAGTTAGCGTCAAAAGCGATTAAACAAGGAAAGACCGCAGCTGAACATATGGCAGGACTTCGGTCAGCGTTCAACTTAAGTTTGGTTCCTTATGTGGTGCACACGAATCCCCCAATTGCATCAGTCGGGCTGACAGAAGAACAGGCAATTGCTGAAGGATACGAAGTAAAAACCGGACAATTCTCTATGAGCGGCAACGGATTTGCTTCTATTCTTGGTCAAAAAGAAGGTCTGTCCAAGATGGTAATGGATGCGAAGAGCGATGTTGTGCTTGGTATTCATATGATGGGAGCTGGCGCTATCGAGATGATCCAAGCAGGAACGTACGCGCTGGAGATGGTTGCGCGTGAAGAAGATCTCGCTTATCCGATATACGCACATCCCGCTTTGAACGAGGCATGGGTGGAAGCTGTTGAAAACGTGAGCGGAAAAGCGATCCATGTACCGCCAGCGCGTAAAAAAGAGAAAAGCTCAGTTTGAGTGATGATGTGAAAAAACGGTCTATTCGGCCGTTTTTTTGTTGGGGTGGAGGGTATATGGCTGTCAGCAGTTTGTCGAGTTATGTCATCTCGCCGATATATGATTAAAACTCGCTGGATTATCATCCAAACTCGCCGAAATAAGTCCGAAATTTCTAGGATTAATCCATAAATTTCTTGAATTGCCGGCTGCTATACCCCAGCCTGTATCAGTGAAAACCCGATTTGATAGCCTAAATGGCATCTATTCTAAGCTAAACAATGTATTTCCCCAGCCAAGATTACTTCTGCTTACACTAAAAGTGAAACTCAATCAGAATTCACACACAATTATCACTCACATGCCATTTTCTTTTTTTGGCTACATATATTAAAATGGCGATAAGATAAAATCCGCTCTTAGCAAGCACGCGGATATAAAAGAAGTGAGGAATGCTGTTTGAAGAAATTAGTTTTAACGGGCGGTGGTTCTGCTGGACACGTAACCCCGCATCTAGCATTAATACCTAAATTAGAAAAAATGGGATGGGACCTGCATTATATCGGTTCTGTTGATGGAATAGAAAAAAGCTTGATTCAAGATGGCACAAAAGTACCGTATTACGGGATTTCTAGCGGAAAACTGCGTCGCTATTTTGACTTAAAAAATATTAAAGATCCTTTTAAAGTTGCGGCAGGTGTTGCACAAGCTTATTTCAAGCTTGGCAAAATTAAGCCTGATGCTGTTTTCTCAAAAGGCGGTTTCGTAGCTGTTCCAGTTGTTATTGCAGCAAGGATGCGAAACATTCCTGTTTACATTCATGAATCCGATATTACACCAGGTCTAGCTAATAAAATTTCGTCTAAGTTTGCTTCAAAGATTTTTGTTACGTTTGACGAAGCCAAAAAACATTTTGCAGCAGGGCAAGCCATTGTAACTGGATCACCTATTCGCGATGAGCTTCTGCAAGGCTCTAAAGAAAAAGGACTTTCTTTCTTGGGATTCAGAAGCCATCTGCCCGTCTTAACCATCATGGGTGGAAGCTTAGGGGCGCGAAAAATTAATGAAGCCCTTCGTGAAGGACTGCCTGAACTGCTTCGTTCTTATCAAATCGTACACATTTGCGGTAAAGGAAATCTGGATGAAAGCCTGCAAAACACGGAAGGATATCATCAGTTTGAATATATTCAAAGTGAATTGCCAGATGTTGTTGCTACGACAGACTTCGTGATTTCGCGCGCTGGATCGAACAGTATCTTTGAATGGCTGACACTCAAGATTCCGATGCTGCTAATCCCTCTTTCAAGAGCGGCGAGCCGGGGAGATCAGATTCTTAACGCACAATCTTTTGAAAAACAAGGCTATTGCCACGTTTTGTATGAAGAAGAACTAACTAAAGCCACGCTGATTTCTTCACTAAAAGACTTAAAGTCTGATCAAGAGAATATTAAGCGAAACATGGAAAGCTTTAAAGCATCTGATAGTGTAGATCTAATTCTTCGTACGATTACAGGCGAGAAGTAAAATAAATTGTAGGGGGTCTGTCCCGGGGACAGACCCCCTACAATTTAGACACAATTCATACCATACAAAGACGGAGATGAACAAAGATGATGCCAAGCCCTGCTTTACACAGAGAACAAACTTCTAGTCATTGGAAAAAGGGTATACAAGCGGGTTTGCCGATTGCGATCGGCTATATGCCTGTTGCGTTCACATTTGGTTTACTTGCTAAAGCTGCAGGTTTAAGTCTTTTTGAAACAGTAGGAATGAGTATTATTGTATTTGCCGGTGCTTCTCAATATATTGCATTATCGATGATTGCTGCAGCGAGCGGAGCCGCAGAGCTGATTCTCACAACGTTCATCATGAATATCAGACATCTTCTGATGAGAGCTTCTCTTAAAGAAAGGGCGGAAGAAGACCCAAAATGGTTAAAAGCGATATATGCTTTTTTCATTACGGATGAAACCTTTTCAGTTGCTGCAACTTCACCAGAGAAAAAGATAACAGGAAGCTATTTGCTTGGTCTCGGACTTGTTGCATATAGCTGCTGGGTTGTGTTTTCAGGTGTGGGATATGTGATGGGGTCAGGCTTGCCACAGTCCCTTCAAAACAGTATGGGTATAGCACTTTATGCAATGTTTATTGCTCTGCTCGTACCAGCAGCCAAAAAAAGCAGGAAGGTTATTGCTCTAGCAGCAAGTGCAGCGATCTTAAACTGTTGTTTCTCACTGATTCCAGCTTTAAGCGGTGGCTGGGGTATTATTTTGTCAACGATTATTGCAGCTGTTTCAATTGAGTTTTTCATGAAAGGGGATGAATAGAGTGAGTGACCAATTAATATGGGTAATTATCGGAATGGGAATCGTAACCTATATTCCAAGAATGCTGCCACTCGTGCTCTTTCATACGAATCATTTGCATCCGAAAGTTCAAGGGATCTTGAAAAACGTTCCTTTTGCCATATTAGGCGCACTTATCTTTCCGGGTGTGTTAACGATTAATCCTGATTCTTATTTTTATGGAATCATTGGTGCAGCGGCAGCCTTTATCGCGGCATGGCTGAACTTAAATGTTATATTAGTCGTGTTGTCTTCCATCTTAGTTTTGTATGGATTTACGTTTTTGTAGTTTATTGTCATAATTTACTTTATAAATAATTCACCTTATTAATTGATTTGCGAAAAAGACGGGCGTATAATCACAATTAAAAGGAGGAGATACGAAATGCCTCATTTAATTCGATTTGTACTTATAGGTTTATTCTCCGTCTCAGCTTTATCTGTTCTGTCTTTCCAAGCAGTTGAAATTTTTCATGCAGTAACAGATATGGTACAATCATTTATCTACAAAGATCTATAAAAGTTAAAACTGAGGAGAGCTATGGATATTAATAGCTCTTTTTTTGTTGGTTTTTAAGCTCACTAGCACCATGACTATGATTAGATGCCTTTCATTTAGGGGTAAACTTACTAATGGACTAAGCAATAAAGGATGATTAGATGAAATTAATAGCAATTGATATGGATGGAACTTTAGTTAATAGGCAGTTAAAAGTCACAAGAGAAAACAGCGAAACGATCTCAAAAGCTGTAGAAGAAGGACATCATGTTGTGATTGCAACAGGACGATCTTATGATGAAGCAAGACATGCATTAGAAGATGCTGAGCTGCATTTGCCGCTAATTTGTGTCAATGGGGCGGAAATTAGGTCTTCAGACTGGGAAATCCTTTCTTCTATCCCTCTAACTTTTGAGCAATATGAGGATATAAAGAAGATCTTGGATAAAGAAGACATTTATTATGAGTTATACACGAGTAAAGGTACGTACACGGATAATCGTGAAAAAGCCTTTGAAGTCATGAAGGATATCATTTTAACTTCTAATCCTGAAGCAACAGATGACGATGTTGAAAAAGCGGCGCTCCGCCGTTTTCGTTTGGGGCTCGTTAGTGTTGTAGGAGATTTTAACAAGCTAATGGTTGAAAAAGATTTAGAAGTATATAAATTCTTAGCATTCTCTAGCGACACTGCAAAACTTCAACGAGCATTTCAGCATTTAAAAGGTGTAGGCGAGCTCGCTGTCAGTTCATCTGCTGACAACAACTTAGAAATTACAAACAGTGAAGCACAAAAAGGGGTAGCTTTAAAGAAATACGCAGAATTAAAAGGAATCTCTTTAGAAAATACGATGGCGATCGGTGATAACTACAACGATGTGTCTATGCTCGAAATTGCAGGGTTTCCAGTAGCGATGGGAAATGCAGTCGATGAAATCAAAGAAATGGCTGCATTCGTAACGAAGGAAAATGACGAGAGTGGAGTAGCGTTTGCTATTAAGAGGTTTTTAGATAAACCTCATTATTAAAAGCTGTTTGCGCAACTAATGATGTATATGTAAGTAGTTGATTTCCGTTTCAGATGCTCGCTTTCCGGGGGGCGTGCGGTGAGCCACCTCGGAGCTTTTGCCCTTAGGTGTCTCACCTGTCCCGCTGATCCCCCAGGAGTCTCGCATCCTAGACTCCAATCAACTTGTCAGTGAAGTCTTTTATGCAACTTATAATGGCTCTTTACTATTTTGAATTTCAAGAAGCCACTTCCTTTCCACGGTGCGTGTAAAGAAGTAGAGGCACGTTTCCTTGCAATTCTCAATTAACCTGCAAGTGAGGATAGAAAAGAAAATAAACTGACAAAAGCTGGTTCGAACATGACGAACTGGCTTTTTTTATATACAATATCTTTACATGCGGTTTACCCTCGTGTAAACGTGCTTTTATACTCCCTTGTTAAAGTGGCATAGTAGTTCACTTATAACAAAGGGAGAGTGCAATATCGTGAAAAAAGCATTCAAAATGACTGTAGGAGCACTTGCTTTAAGTCTGAGTTTCATAGGAGCTGATTTTACTGTGGCTGACGCGAAAGAGAAAGATAAAGAGATTCTTAATGTAGCACACCGAGGAGCTTCTGGACATGCACCGGAACACACGATTACTTCTTATAAAATGGGAGAAAAAATGCATGGCGACTATATTGAAGTCGACCTTCAGATGACAAAAGACGGCGAATTGATTGCGATGCATGACGAAACACTTGACCGTACAACAAACGGAACAGGTGAGGTTAAAAATTATACGCTAAAAGAGATTAAAGAGCTTGATGCAGGAAGCTGGTTTAATGAAAAGTATCCAGAGAGAGCAAAAGCTGAGTACGAAGGTCTTCAAGTTCCAACGTTAGAAGAAGTGTTCCAAACGTTTGGTAAGAATGCGAATTATTATATCGAAACAAAATCACCAGAAGTATATCCGGGTATGGAACAAAAACTCGTAGATGTCGTAAATGAGTATGGCATTAATAAAGACAAGCTTTTGGTCCAATCGTTCAGCTCTGAAAGCTTATTGAAGATGAATCAGATCGACCCTTCTGTAAAATTAGTGCAGCTTATGTGGTACACATCTCCTGCAGTATTAACGGATGCTGAAGTACAAGCCATCAAACAATATGCCATTGGGATTGGGCCAAATAGCTCTATGATCAACAAAGAATACGTACAAAAAGTGGTACAAAACGGACTTGAGATCCATCCGTATACTGTAAACGAAAAAGAAGAAATGCAAAAGCTGATTGATTGGGGAGTAACAGGGATGTTCACAAACTTCCCAGACCTTCTGCATGAAGTGAAAAAAGGAAAATAATAATGAAGAAAGCAGCTGATTACAAAAAGTCAGCTGCCTTTTTCTTTTTCCACAAAAAACACTTCACCGTCATCCTGCAGCTGAGCAAAGAATACTTCTTTTGCATCCTGAAAACCGGCCCTCTTAAGCTGGCTAGTAAACCATTCTTCAGAAAGATTGTATTCTTTAAAAGGCAGGTCTATTTTTTCTCCGTTTGAAATCAGCATGGTCGGCAAATATAGAGGTGCTTCTGGCGGAATATTTAAATCTCCTTTTGTGACAGAATCTTTGAGCGGTTTCTTCAGAATGCTCAATTGGCCGTTCGGTTCCATGATGGCATATTCCACATCTGTAATGTCAAAGACTGAGCTGATCCTGAGCAGCATCAATAGATCGTCCATCGACATCTGCATTCGTTTAAGTTCTTTTTGCATCAGCTGCCCTTTTTTTATTAAAATTGTTGGCTGGCTCTTTGTCAGTTTTGTGAGGAGAGGTGAGTGCCGGTTAAGAAATTCAATACCAAATACCGCTATCGCCCAAAAGGAGAGAGAAGCTAAACTTTCCCACACGGTAATCTCTTTATGTACGACCATATCCCCGATAATATTTCCCATCGCGATTCCAGTTGCATAGTTAAAAAACGTCAGTTCACCGAGTTGCTTTTTACCAAGCAGTCTCATTAGTAAAAGCAAAAAGGCAAAGCCAAGAACTGTTCTGTAGATGGTTATTAAGATTCCTTCCAATGTCATCCCTCATTTTAAACATGCTGTTAACAGGATGCCCAAAGAAAAAAGAGGCAAACAAAAAAGAGCGGCCAGGATTAGCCGCTCTTAAACATTACTTTCCGAATTGCAAACGTATATGAATCAATTTTTTTAGCATAAAGAAAGCCAGCACGCCGCCAATTGTTGCGGATAAGTAGTACCCTATAAGAGAAGGTGAATTGTGACCGCCGAAAATGCCGCCTCCGAGCATCCCAAATGTTAATGCAAAACATAGAATTACACCAAAAGTAAAGAATCCTCTTCCTTTATCAAAAACTAGTAATCTGCCATTGTTTTCGTTTTTCGTTCTGCTAAACAGATAAGTACCAATTAAAACGGAGGTGATCGTGTATATAAAAGGGATGAAGAGCATAACAAATGGTATTCGGTTTAAAGAATTCATCTGATTCTCAGGTGATGCGTCAACAAAATACCTGAAGTCTATTATTGACATCGGAAGCGTTATACTAGTAATTATATCTTTGAAAGCTTGTGTGCTTTCAAGGTTATTCACATTGTACAGTGACACTCCATGATATTCTAAAAAGGTTACAATCAACATTAAAAATCCTATTGGAAAAAATAAAAATATTCCACTAAGCAACAATTGAGAGACGAGGCTGCCTGCGATTGTTCCGATAAAAAGACTAAATGAAAAAATGGCGATAGAAACAGGCAATACAATTATCATAAATTCAAGAACAAAAGAAGTATCTACAACTTCTGATAATATCGTAAACTTTACGATTAGCATACATAATAACAAGTTTAGAAGCAGTGCTGAAATAATATGGATTAACCCGAACATCCACTTTGATAGAAAGATATCTTTACGTTTGAATGGAAGTGAGAACGTTAGATCAGTAGCATGAGTTGTTCTTTCACTGCCTATTAAAAGCGCAGCTAACCCTACAATCAAGAATAAAAATAGGACAATATCCGCTCCTATAAAATGGAAGTTTAAGTAATAGTTTTCAGGCGAATCAGGATACGGATTACGCTTCTCGGATAACATGCTTTGGGCTTTACCAAAAAACGAATAAGGCAAAAAGAGGAACAAAGAAATGTACATTGCCCATACCGCAGGACTTCCAAGTTTTTGGTTTCTCATCCACAATGCTTTATGAAACATGTGATTCACCTCCAAGTGATGAAATAAAAATGTCTTCAAGTGTCATAGGAAGCTCTTCTATGAATAAAGGATTTTCCTGATGCAATTTATCAAGTGTCTCCTCAATGTTTCCTTTAATCATCAATGTGTACACACGTCCTGTTTGATTCACGATGTTCACATTATTTAGGTGAGCAACCTTTTCTGGCAGTGAGTGTTTATAAACGACTTGAACTTTTCTAAACGATGATTTGGCATCTTCTATGGACGTGGTAGACTCAATTCGTCCTTCTTTAATCATGATCAGCACATCTGCCATCTTTTCAACCTCTTCTAAATGGTGGGTCGAAATCAGCACGCACAATTGTCTCTCGCTTACTTCTTCAATAATAAATTGCAGAATGTTTCGTTTTACGATCGGATCGAGTCCGTTTGTCGGTTCATCTAAAATGATCAGATCGGCTTTCGTTGAAAAGGAAAGAATCATTAAGAAGAGTGCTTTCATGCCCTTTGAATATGTTCGTAGCTTTTTATTTTTCGGAAGCTTAAAACGGTCTAAAAGTGAGTAAAAATACATCACATCAAAATTTTCATAGATGGCATCATACAGCATTACAATTTCCTTAACGCTATAGCTTTTTAAAATTTCAGTTGAGTCAGGTACATACGTAATTCTTTGCTTGATATGAGGCTCTTGATGAATATCGGTTTCGTTATAAAGAACTTTTCCTTCATCAGGATCTAAAATCCCAGCGATAACGCGAAGCAGTGTAGATTTCCCGACACCGTTTCGGCCTACTAGACCTGCAATGGTACCAGGCTCAAGTGTAATATTCACATCATTTAAAACGATATTTCCTTCTATTGTTTTACTAACATTACTTACTTTCAGCATGACCGTTTTTCCCTCCAAGCTCTTCTGAATATTTCTCTAGCCATTTTAATAACGTTTGGTTATCGATGCCCAAATAGGAAGCTTCAATAATTAGTTGTTTAAGCTGTTGCTTAAGTTCAGTTATCTTCTGGTCATCTGCTCTTGGTATGATCGAAGCAGATACGAATGTTCCTTTTCCGCGCAGCGTCTCAATAATCCCTTGGCGCTCTAATTCTTGATAGGCTTTACTCACTGTATTTGGATTGATTAATAATGTAGCTGATAGCTCTCTTACCGAAGGCAATTTATCTTCCGGCAACAAAATTTCCTTCAATATCAGTTCCTTGATCTGATGGACAACTTGTTCCCAAATGGGAGTATTGCTTCGGGGATCTAAATTTAAAATCATATATATCCCACCTTTATATACTATATGTGTATTAATGTGTATAGTACACTTATAACATACAAGATAAGTAAATTTCTGTCAACGTGCTTTTCTTTACTTTTTGAAATGGGGAAAACTACAATAAATAGGAGGAGGAATGTACGTGAAACACATAATTGATGAAGCAAAGCTGCTCATATTCGATCTTGACGGAACTTTATATGAGGATACAGACCATTTTGATTATTACTGCCGTTTGCTGCAAAAAAGGGTACCTGATCATAAGAAGCAAGCTTTTTGGGATACATATGAGAACATGAAAAATGGTAAACACCCTGTTGCTATCGGAAAAGTGTATGATATCCAAAACGATGCGAGTGTCACGGTTGATCCTATGACGCTTCAAGTGACGAAGGTGTCGTCATTTGACGGTCAAGAGTGGCCAGATGAAAAGATCAAAAAAGAATTCTCAGGTGAACTGGTTTATGATTTTGAACGATTGATTGCAATAGGAGATGGCTGGTGGCTTCCTTATGCAACTGCGATGCACTTCGGATTAAAGCAATCTGACACGTGGGAGTGCTACAACGCAACAAAAGAATATATGGTAACCGATCAGTTTGAACTGACGAAAACACCTGGACTCAAACAGGCATTAGAACGCTTGAGGGGCGAAAAAAAATTAGTCCTTTTAACAAACAGTGAGAAAGAAGACGTTAACCGTTTATTAAAAGAGCTGCAGCTGGATGGCCTGTTTCATCGTTTATATACAGAAGGTGAAAAACCGCTTAAGACAAAAGAAAAGATGCAAGCCATTTTAGACGAATTTGAAATACAGCCTCATGAAGCTGTATCGATTGGTGATAATTTTATTAACGAAATTGCACCAGCACTTCTCATGGGGCTAAAGGCTATTTATATTCAGCCAAACCGTATCGAGGTAGAGCATGACAACTTGCATATCGTACCAACACTTGCTAATGCTCTGTAAATTTTATCAAGTATTTTTGAAAGCTTGTTCTAATTTGGACAAATCGCCCTAAACTTTATAGTAGGTATAAAAGGGGGCGTAGGCTTTGAAAAAATCGTTCGTGTTTGTACTCGGCTTTGCGATATACGCTGGATTGATGTGGTTTTACCTTTTTCAAGGAGCAGACTCAGCATTGCCTGTTCACTTGAAGGGATCTGCTGCAGATCCAGCTGTATTTATGACTGACCGGGAACTGGAGCTAAGTACAGACTTTTCAAGAATAAAAGATTTTATATACTTTATTTCCGTTCCGCTAGAGTGGTTAATTTACCTGTTTGTTCTAGGATTTGGTCTTTCTAAATGGTTCCGCAAAGCATCAAGTGGATTAACGAAGTTTTCCATTGTTCATACAGGAATTTATGTGCTTCTTCTTTCATTTGCTAGCTGGGTGCTAACGTTCCCGCTGCGCTATTATAGTTTTACAGTCTCAAAAAGCTTCAACATATCTGTGCAATCGTTCCATAGCTGGATGAGAGACGGACTTGTGGATTTCTGGTTCAGCTGGCTTTTGACAACCGTGATGGTAGCAGTAATGTACTGGCTCATTAAGAAATACGAAAAAAGATGGTGGCTATACGCTTGGCTGCTATCCATTCCATTTACAGTATTTATGTACTTTATTCAGCCAGTGGTGATCGATCCGCTTTATAATAAATTTTATCCGCTGCAGGATGAAGTGTTAAAAGACAAGATTCTTGATATTGCAGAAAGAGCAGACATTCCTGCAGAAAATGTTTATGAAGTGAACATGTCAGAAAAAACGAACGCTCTTAATGCCTATGTAAATGGGATCGGTTCAAATTTAAGGATCGTTCTTTGGGACACAACACTCAATAAGTTAACCGATAACCAAGTGTTGTTTGTAATGGCCCACGAGATCGGCCATTATGTGATGAACCATCTTTATTGGAATTTGATATCTTCAATCGTCCTTTCGTTTTTAGGGCTGTGGCTTGGAAATATAATCTACCGAAAATGGATAGATAAGTATGGAAAGTCATGGGGAATTAAAGGAGCAGGGGATTTAGCTGCATTGCCTGCATTGCTTTTGATTTTTTCATTGTTGAGTTTTGCGGTGTCTCCTGTAGAGAATGCCGTGTCTCGAAAAGCTGAACGTGATGCAGATTTGTATGCCATTCAGATGACAAATGATTCGAAAGCCGCGGTAGGTGCTTTCCAAGAACTTGCGACAGTCAGTTTAAGCGAAGTGAACCCGCCTAAGATCGTGAAGTGGTTTTTATATGGCCACCCGACCATGTTAGAGCGCATTCATTTCTTAGATAGTTATAAAACGAGTAATAAGATGGAATAAAATGAAAACTGGCTCTCTAGGGAGTGGGAAACCACACCTTTGGAAGCCAGTTTTTAGGTTTTAATGTTTTTGTAAGGCGCACTATTCAAGATTTACGAGCGGAACCCAAGATTTACGAGCGGAACCCAGGATTTACGAGCGGAACCCAATATTTACGAGCGGAACCCAATATTTACGAGCGGAACTCAATATTTACGAGCGGAACTCAAGATTTACGAGCGGAACCCAATATTTACGAGCGGAACTCAAGATTTACGAGCAGAACTCAAGATTTACGCTCGCTAAGCAGGATTATGCTCGCCATGAAAATTCTCGAGTACCCTAAGAACCAACCTTCTACTTCACAGCTTGCAGGCTCACATTAGGCAGCACGAGTACTTCAACGCGGCGGTTCTTGCCACGGCCTTCCGCTGTTTTATTATCTGCTTTTGGACGATACTCGCCATAGCCGCTTGCGCTGACTTGGTTGGGCTTCAATCCTGGATTCTCCAATAAGACCCGCATGAAGTTGATTCCTCTTAACGCGCTTAGCTCCCAGTTGGATTGAAAGGTAGACGTACTGATCGGCACGTTGTCCGTGTGGCCTGCAATAACAATGTTTCTTGGAGGCGTGGTAACGAGGAGATCTGATAGCTTCTTGCCGATCTCCCTTGAGCCAGCTTTAACAGTCGCACTTCCCGAATCGAACAAAGCATTGTCTAAAATGGTAATCAATAAGCCGTTCTCTGTCAGTTTTGTTTGCAGACTGGAGGTTAGTTGATTCGTTTGGATATACGCATTTATTTTTTTCTCCAGTTCTTCTAAAGCTTCCAGTTCTTTTTTCGCTTCTTCAAGACGATCTTTTTCTTCCTTAGAGATTACTTCTTTTAAAGCATCAGGTATCGGAGTGGAGTCAGGTGTAGGAATAGGTGCCTGTTCTTCCATGACGCCGGTACCGCTAGTAAATTCATTTCGGAATGCGCTGGCCATTTGCTTAAACTTTTGAGCATCGATCTCACTCATCGCAAATAGAACAATGAATAGCGCTAATAATAACGTAAGCATGTCGGCATAAGGGATGAGCCAGGATTCGTCCACATGCTCCTCATGATGCTTTTTCTTTTTACCCAACAGAACCACCCGCTTTGTATTGATCGCGTTCGCTAGTCGGAATATACGTTAACAGTTTTTCTTCTAAAATTTTTGGAGAAGTTCCATCTTGAATGGATAACAAACCTTCAATCATGATCTCTTTGATCATGACTTCTTTTTTTGACTTGCGCTTTAATTTATTTGCGAAAGGGTGCCATAACACGTATCCGGAAAAAATACCGAAAAGCGTTGCGATAAATGCAGCAGAAATGGCTTTACCCAGTGCAGTAATATCGGCCATGTTGCTTAGTGCTGCTACTAATCCTACTACTGCACCTAGAACACCTAGTGTTGGAGCATATGTACCAGCTTGCGTGAAAATGGTAGCGCTGCTTGCATGTCGATCTTCCATCGTTTCAAGGTCCTTCATCAGAACGTCTTTAATAAATTCTGGCGGCTGACCGTCTACGATCATTTTAATCCCTTGCTGTAAAAAAGGGTCATCCACTTCTTCTGCTTTTGGTTCTAATGCAAGCAAGCCTTCTTTACGGGCGATCGTAGCCCATTCAATAAAAATTGTGATTAGATCTTTCATATCAATAAGCTTTTGTTCTTGAAATAAAATCTTAAAAAGTGCAGGTATTTTTTTGATTTCATTCAGTGGAAATGCAATAAGTATGGTTGCAGCGGTCCCTGCAAAGATGATCAGCAATGCTGCTGGATTCAGCAGAGAAATCGGACTGACCCCTTTTAATACCATTCCGACCCCAACGGCTACAATGCCTACAATGACCCCAATTAAGCTTGTGCGATCCATAATGATGTGCCTCACTTTATCTTTAAATTCTGTATCTAAAACGCTGTGCTATATTTTCTTTTATATCGGAAAGATACAAGGAAACTTAATGATAAAAGATGGAAAAAGTGTGATCCAACTCCATTCCTGAAACGTTAGCTATATACATCCATCATAAAAAATACAAAAATTGCCTCGTTTTGATATGATAGAACTACAATTATGTGTGCAGTAAAGGAGACAAGAGATGGGTAGACCTTCTGATTACGAACTATATCAAAAGGTTCAAGAAGAAAATAAAGAAGCCCTTGAAATGCTCTATGATCGATACGAAAAGCTATTGTTTTCTTTTTCATATAAAATGTTAAAACAAAAAGAGTTAGCTGAAGAAGCGGTTCAGGACGTTTTTATGAAACTGTGGCGAAAAAAGGGAATCTATTCTGAGGATAAAGGGAAGTTTTCTTCATGGATTTTAACGGTAACGAGAAATGCCTGCATCGACTTAATACGGAAACAGCAGAAAAATGAAGTTGAGATACTTGAAAGAGATCTGGATTATGAACGTAAAGAAAGCATTGAAGATACAGTAATGTGGAACGAAGAAAGAGAAGTATTGAAACAGGCCGTTTCCACCTTAACGGAAGAGCAGCAAGATATTGTAGATATGTTCTATTTTAAAGGGTATTCTCAATCGGATATCGCTGAACGAAAGAATCTTCCATTGGGAACGGTAAAAGGCAGGATACGCTTAGCGCTGAAACACTTAAAAAAGATTTATGCAGAGAGGGGGGATAAATATGGAACAGAAAATGTGCGATAATCTGCTCGATTATTATAACGGAATATTAGAAGATGAAGAAAAGAAAGCATTTGAACGCCACTTAAAAGAATGCAGTGTTTGCCAGGAAGAATGGGCTGAATGGCAAGAGCTAACAGCAGATCTTCCATATTTATCAGAAGAGGCAGACCCTCCAGTAGGTATGAAAGAACGTATTTTAGCAAATGTAACCGCGGATCAAGATTTAATGTCAAATAAGCCTAAACTAAGCATCCAGACTGATGGCCCTAGAAA